>JALZND010000360.1 GCA_030857845.1 Bacteroidota bacterium
CCTTTTGCTATTATCGGCAATTTTCCATACAATATTTCCTCCCAGATTTTTTTTAAGGTGTTGGATTATAGGGATAATATCCCTGAAATAGTTTGTATGCTTCAAAAGGAAGTGGCTGAAAGACTGGCATCTCCACCAGGAAATAAGACGTATGGTATTTTAAGTGTCTTGTTGCAGGCATATTATGAAATAGAATATTTGTTTACCGTTTTGCCCCATGTTTTTAATCCTCCACCTAAAGTTGACTCAGCGGTGATAAGGCTCAGGCGAAACGGAACCGCTTCTTTAGCATGTGACGAAAAATTATTTTTTAGGATCGTAAAACAAGGTTTTAATAACCGGAGAAAGACCTTGCGCAATGCATTAAAACCTATAAATTTGCCCCCGGAATTGAATGAATTGAAAGTGCTGAACCAAAGGGCGGAACAGCTATCGGTTCAGGATTTCGAAAGTCTTACACTTAAAATCCAGGAATTTTGGAAGAATTAATACAATTTGAATTATCAAAGGATTTCCTTGAGAGGTTTAAAGATGCTATTGATAAGCAGGATCAGGTGTTTATTAGATCGACACTGGAAAGTGTAAAACCTGCCGATATAGCTTCTTTATTGTATGAAATAGATTCCGAAGATTCAAAATTTGTGATTGGCATACTGGATACGGAATCTGCAGCTGAAGTAGTCAATGACCTGGACCCGGATTTCAGGGAAAGGTTCCTGAAAAATTTTTCCGCAGAAGAAATAGCAGATTTTGTAAATCATCTTGATTCTGATGATGCGGTGGATATCCTCAACGAAATTCCTGTTAAAAAACGGGAGGAGGTAATTGCCAACCTTGAAAGTGAGGAGCAGGCAGCTTATATTTTGGACCTGCTTCGTTATGAGGAAGATTGTGCAGGCGGGCTTATGGCAAAAGAGCTTATTAAAGCGAACGTAAATTGGACCGTAGTACAGTGTATAGATGAAATCCGGCGGCAGGCAGAAAATATATCTAAAATTTATTCTGTATATGTTGTAGATAATCAACAAAAACTATTGGGAAGGGTATCCCTTAAAAGGATTATCCTATCAGATGACAATACTAAAATTGCTGATATTTATGATGACGACATCCATGCAGTAGAAACTTATATGCATGAGGAAGAAGTTGCCGAAATAATGCGGAAATATGACCTTGAGGCAGTTCCGGTAGTAAATGTGCAAGGGAAGTTAGTGGGCAGGATCACCATAGATGATATCATTGATGTAATTACCAATATGGCTGAGGAAGAGCGCCAATTGATGTCAGGGATTTCTGAAAATGTTGAGGAGGACGATACTGTTTGGGTGCTGTCAAGGGCAAGGCTGCCATGGCTGATAATTGGAATGGTAGGAGGGATGTTAGGGGCACAATTTATAGGTCTTTTTGAAGGGGAAATAGTTTTGATCCCTGCATTGGCATTTTTTATCCCATTAATTACTGCAACAGGGGGAAATGTAGGGATCCAATCTTCTTCTATTGTTTTGCAGTCATTGGCAAACAGGTCGGTTTTTGAAGATAGTATATCAAAAAGGCTTTTTAAAGTAGCTGCTGTAGCATTGTTGAACGGGGTGGTTTTGGCAATTTTTGTTTTTTCAGTTACTATATTTATTTGGGATACACGAAAGCTTTCATTAGTAGTGGCAATAGCACTTTTTTGTGTAGTATTGTTAGCTTCTATTATGGGAACCATCACTCCTTTGATCCTGGACAAATTTAAAATAAACCCTGCACTGGCTTCTGGCCCTTTTATAACAACGGCAAACGATCTGCTTGGCTTGGGTGTATATTTTACAGTGGCTCACTTACTTTATAATTTATAAGAAGATGCAAATTTCCGGAAGGTGTTTAATTGTTGATGAAATGCACCCTAGCATCATTCCATTACTTAACTCGATTGGATATTCCGGCGACTATTTCCCAAAGATCACAAAAAATGAAGTGCTTCAGATTATCCATGAATACGACGGGTTGGTAGTCAGGAGCAAACTTGTGATCAATAAGGATATACTAGGGCCAGCAAAGAAACTTAAATTTATTGCAAGGGCAGGGGCAGGTCTGGACCAAATAGATATTGAGGAGGTGGACAAAAGGAATATTTTGCTTTTTAATGCCCCTGAAGGAAACCGTGATGCTGTGGCAGAGCATACTGTCGGATTAATATTATGTTTGCTGAACAAGATACATTCCGGTGACAAAGAAATTAAATCCGGTATTTGGAGGAGGAACGAAAATAGAGGACATGAATTAAATGTAAAGACTGTTTCTATTATTGGTTTTGGTTATATGGGACAAGCGTTTGCAAAAAGGCTTTCCGTATTTGGCTGTAAGATATTGGCATATGATAAATACAAATCCACTTTCGCTGACAGTTTTGTCTTAGAAGCGGGAATGGAGCAAATATATGAAGAAACAGACATATTGAGTTTACACATCCCACTCACTCCAGAAACCAGGGGCCTTGTAAATGCCCAATTCCTTCAAAGGTTCAAAAAACCAATTTTTTTGATAAATACGGCCAGGGGCGAAATTGTGCCTTTTCAGGCTTTAAAGGAAGGATTAATGACAGGAAGATTGTTTGGCGCGGGTTTAGATGTGTTGGAAAATGAAAAAATCACTCCAGAGCTGATTCAACAAGATGAAAACCTTCAATATATTCTTAGTTCAGATAAGGTCGTAATGACCCCACATGTGGCGGGTTGGTCACAGGAATCTTATATAAAAATTAATGAAGTTTTAGTCTCAAAAATTGCCGCAGCGGCACTTATTTAAAGGTTTACTATAAAGGGTTCAGGTGTAATTTTTTGAGTTAGTTTAAAAGGTAAAAAAGGGGTGCAAAGTTTATATTTGTCACAATCCATTTAAAAACACCTGATTAAACCTTTACCACCTGAATTTTGATACGAAAGATTGCCGATAGGGTAAAAGCTATTTCAGAGGAGCCTATATTGACTTCCTTTATTGTATTGATATTGTTGGCTTTCCTTATTATCGGCTTAAGTCTTCCATATTATATTAATAACTTTTATGGATTTTATGCCCAGGTTTTGGCAGAAGCACATGGTATGCTTTTTGATATTGCCATTATCGGAATACTTATATTTTGGCTTAATAAAAAAGGCGAGGAACGGCTCCGGATTAAAACTTACAAAGATGAAATTGACGACTTCAGGTTATGGGAATCTAATGAAGCGGCATTTCGTACCGTGGGAAATATCAAGAGGCTCAACAGGCATAAAATTCATGAAATAGATCTGGTGAATTGCTACCTTGCAAAAACAAACCTAAATTATGTCAATTTAAAAGAGTCGAACCTGAACAACGCCGATTTGAGCAGTGCAAACCTCATCCAAAGTAACCTTGAATCAGCAAGGCTAAACCAGACAAACCTGGAAAATTGCAACATGAACCAGGCCAATCTCAGGCATGCTTTTGCAAACGGGACAAATTTTACTGACGCTTGCCTCATAAAAGCAGATTTGGAAAGTGCATTCTTAATTAAAGCAAATTTTAAAAGTGCCTTTTTAATGGAGGCCAACCTTAAGGGCAGTTATTTGTCAGAAGCTAATTTTGAGGGTGCAAATCTCTATAAAGCAGATTTTAGAAATGCTGTGGGCCTCACTATCGAGCAACTTTGTAATGTTAAGTCCTTGTATCTCGCTAAGTTTGATGATGGTATCAATGAGGAAATAAAAAATCGATTTCCTGAATTGGTGGATAAATAATTCCTGGAAATATCATAATATTACATTTTAAACCTGAGTTCGATTAATAATATGGATAAACATGCGTTGGTGCATCTCCGCATCACATTCGTGATCATTCTGATTTAAGAAGATACCGGATAATTAAAAATTTTTAAAATTATTCCCGATAGCTTTCAGAATCCAGGCTTGACGACCGGTTTTTAATAGTCGAACTTAGTTTATTATGGTTTAGAATAAACCACAGCTGCTGATATCATTAGGAGCTACGAAAGCCTGAAGGGCTATCATTAGGAGCTACAAAAGCCTGGAGGGCTCTAACCCGAATAGAAAAGAAGTACATGATGGAAATATTTCTTCAGGGAGGAATATATGCGTTTATTGGAAGAATACAATATTCAGTTCGAAGAAAATATCTGTTATAATGAATTGTTCAACCACTCCGTGGTTGTGGCTGTA
>JALZND010000361.1 GCA_030857845.1 Bacteroidota bacterium
TTATATATTAAATAATAAGATTATTGATGGGGAAAGTATACTAAGTTTTGCCAGGGAATACAGGTATTACTTTTTGACTGCAGGCAGGGTAATTGAATACAGTAAAGAGGTAAAATTTAAACCCTCTGTCTTGTTGAGGTTGCATGAAAACTCCCCTTTGGGTTTTGATGCAAACATGAATATGATCTTGAACAACATTGTTACCCTAGGGGTTTCTTATAGGAGCTCCGATTCTTTTGTAGGCCTTTTTCAAATTCAGGCAAATGAAAACTTTGGCTTTGGATATGCTTATGATTACACTTTATCAGCATTAAATGCATATTCCAGGGGATCGCATGAAATTATGCTTAACTACAGGATCCGACTATCACATAATCCTTGTCATACGTATTTTTAGTGGTAGCGGTTAGTTATAGCGTTATTGTTGTGTTTTAATTTTCCTTAGCTTGTAGTGATCAGTAATTTGCTGTTGAGTATCAAGAAAGTAGTTTGCTGTTTTATTTAAACAAACATTAATGCATTTAACTCAACCTATGGTTTATAAAAGTAAATCAATCTCGTAATGATTTATTAGGCTTTTATACCCTGTTTCCAATAATGGCATCAAACACATAGGTAATGATGGAAAGGATGATGCTGAAAACCAATGCCCACAAAAACCCACTTACTTCAAAGCCGCTAATAAAAAAATCTGTAAGCAAGATGATGATTGCATTGATGACCAACAAGAATAAACCTAAAGTCAGGATTGTAATGGGGATGGTCAGTATGATCAGGAGTGGTTTTAAGATGGCATTAAACAATCCCAATACTGCCGCCACTACAATGGCTGTCAAAAAGCTATTTACATATACGCCCGGTAAAATATAGGCGCTTATCAGCACCGCAACTGCAGTTATTAAAAGTTTTATTATAAATGCCATAAATCAATAGAATTATTACAATTTCTTAAAATCCTGGTAAAAAACAAATAATTATAACGCAATCATTTTCAGGTTATGATCTCAAACTTAAGCCTTCACAGCGACTAGTTTGCTCCTACTTCTTTTATTGAGCATTATTTCCAAATCTGAAAGGGCGTTCATATAATATATATAACCGTCATAAGGTGAATTATATGGGCTGAAGTAGCTATGGACCATGCCATCCGTATGCCCTTTGGTAGAAAGATAATAAAAATGATCTGATGTTTGAAGTTTTGACCATACGTGGATCAAGTCAATGTTCCTGGAGCTTTTTACAAGCTTTTCAAGTTGAAAAACTTTTTTTAGGGCTTCATTTTGCATGGTATTTCCTTTCCATGCCGACAGGTCCCGTTCAAAATCGGCCCATGAAATTGGGTTATGAACATCATATGTATCCCAGGTCCTGTATTTAGCTACAGCTTGTGTTGGCGTAATGAAATTTAATTTTTTATTTTTGATAACTTTCCCTGGAAGTTCATTAAAAAAGTCAAAAATCCCCGTCGATTCCCATTGATGTTCGCCAATGCTTTCATAATCCATAAATAGATTCACAATTTCACCTTTGCTTTTATCAAGCCAGTCGGCAAACTTTTCAGCATTTAAAGGGTATTCCTCCCAATTAGCATCAGAAAACCTAAAACCTATATCATCAGAAAGTTTATGGTTGCGAAGCAGCAGCTTCATATCAGTCCTTGGGGCCCGGAACAATACATTTGGAGTCCTGCCATGGAGCAACCAATCCACACCTTCAGTTATAATTCCTTTGTATCCCATAACTTCTAGGTACCTTGCCATTTCATTATTATAGCATAGCTCAGTATTCCTGAATACTTTAGGATTTTGTCCAAAATGTTGATATATCTTTTTGCCATGAAGCTTTACCTGCCTTCTAAATTCTTCTTTAGAATAAAAAAAACTTAAGGAATGATAATAGGTTTCAGCCAAAAATTCTACATGCCCCGTTTGAGCCAATTCTTTGAAAGACTCCAGTACATCTGGCCTGTGGTATTCAAATTGTTCAATAGCTACACCGCTGATAGAAAATGCTATCTTAAATTTCCCCTTATGTTGCTTTATTAATTTCAACATCATTTTATTGGCTGGAAGATAGCATTTGTCAGCCACCTTACTTACAATTTCAGTATTTAAGCTATCATTTTCATAAAAATGATCATGCCCCAAATCAAAAAAAGAGTAGGGTTTTAACCTATTTGGTTGATGTACCTGAAAATAAAAACAGACTGAAGGCATAGGTTTAACGATTAGCTTTTAGCAGTTAGCGATTAGCTTATAAAAGAATAAAATTTTATTAATAATGAATATATCCGAAGTCAATTGTAAAAGGCAAATAGTTACATAAATTGATAAATTTATTAAATAAATTGATCACTGCTTTTTAAAAAAATTAAAATTTTTAATATTGAATATAACCAAAATCAATTGTAAAAGGCAAATATTTAAAAGGTAAATAATTTGATCAAAATTAACTTATTTTAACACTGCTAATCGCTAAATGCTAACAACTAACCGCTAACTTAACACCTTAAGGAAATTATTGTAAATTTTTTCTGCGGCTATATCCCAGGTTAAATTTTTCAGGTCCTCATTGCTTTGTTTTACAACCTTACTGCTCAGCCTTTTACTTTTCAACAAGGAAATAATATGCTCAGCCATAAGGTTCACATCCCAATAATCGGCACTTAAAGCTCCGCCCAATACTTCCGATACACCTGATTGCTTTGAAATAACCATTGGCACACCAAATTGTGCAGCTTCCAAGGCAGTCAAACCAAAAGGTTCTGAAACAGAAGGCATGCAATAAACATCGGTCATGGCAAGCAGCTTGTGTACTTTTTCTTTATTTAAAAATCCAGTAAAATGAAATTTATGGCCAATTTCCCTATAAGACCCTGTTTCAATCAACCTTTTGAGCTTATCGCCAGTGCCTGCAACAACAAACCTGACTTTTGGATAATTTTCAAATACTTTTGAAGCCACTTCAAGGAAAAATTCAGGTCCTTTTTGTCCTGTCACCCTGCCAAGGAAAAGTACAAGCTTTTCCGGGAAGCCCTTCTCCTCAGAAAAAACATCTACCGGGTCCGCACCATTATGGACAGCGAAAACTTTTTTGGGGTCGATACCATAATGGCCTGTCACTACGCTGGCAGTATAATTACTTACAGGCATGATAAGGTCAGCATTTTCCATAGCAAATTTTTCAAGCTCAAAAATCCAGCCTTTGCTATCGGGCCCTCCCCTGTCATAATCCAGTGCATGCACATGAAGTGCCAACGGCTTTCCTGTTTTGGCTTTTACCTCTATGCCTGCCAAAAAAGTCATCCAATCATGGGCGTAAATAATGTCAAAGTCCTTTTTTGCCGCAATTTTGAGAACATATTTTGAATAGAGAATTACCTTCTGAATCACATCCTCCCCATAAAGTTCGCCATCCCTGAATGCATGTAAAAAATTTTCAATCATAAGGTGATCAGGCTCCACTGCCCCACCCTCCTGCTCAATTGCCTCATGTTCCTCCTGAAAACTTTCTTTGCTTGGTACAGCAGCATTTGCAAAAACACTTTTATGTTCCCTTGCTGCAACTATAGGCTGAGCCGGATTTTCTGGACCCGTGACACCTTCTTCACCACTGCCCATGCCAATCTTGGTTGCGAGGTTTATTATATAGGTGCTTTCCTCATAAATTTCTTTGTTAACATGATGGTATGGGTCTATCTGAATGTCAACATATTCAGTTATGGCAAATGTATCATATTCAGTTACAGGGTCCTGATCTTTCCCTTGCTCTAGGTCCCTGACCTTAATATTATATTTAGGTTGAGCAGAATCAGGCTGTGTCACGATTTCTTCCACCAAGGGGCCAATTTCTTCATGTCCTTTAGTGGCATTGTCAACAGAAATATTTTGTTGCTGGTTTACTTTTTTATCCTGTTTAAGGATTTGCCTCAAATCAATATTGTTCAAGCCGATCAACGCTACATTTTCCACAATAAAAGTTGGGTCCGACTTCGGTAATATTACGGTAAGGTCTACAAATTTAGAAAGTCCTTTGCTCAAGCCCAGGCATGCTACTCCCAATCCACCATTTATCACGGGGGGAAATTCCCATCCCAACATCAAAACTTTTTTTTCTTTAATAATGGGTACTTTTTTATCCAATTTTGCCTCAGGTTTTTCTTTTAAAAAATCAGAAGA
>JALZND010000060.1 GCA_030857845.1 Bacteroidota bacterium
GCGCCTCTTCTGTAATAGTGTCACCGATAAGTACCGCCCAAAAATCATAAGAAAGCTCTTGGCATTGCTCTTGGATGTTCTTTATTTCATCAAAAAATGTTGGGCTTTGAGCATCAGGCAAAAAATCAGATGGCTGCCAATTTAGATCGATTGGCCTCAAAAATTTTTCTAACTTCTCCTCCACAAATTTTTCGATGTGGCGCATTACTTCTATTCTTGAACCTGACAAACTCATCTTTAAAAAATTGTTTTAAAATTGAATAAAAAGTTAGAAAGCAAAAATACAAAAATTTTAAAGTACTTATAAAATTATTTTATTAGTCAATACTAAAAAAATTACAATAACAGAAGCGTAAGCCATGCTTTATGAATATCTCCATTTTGAATATAATGTTTTGCTAATTGATGTAGGTTATTCTTCAACAAATTCGGGTCATTGTTGCTTAATACAAGAATATTTTTTATCTCAGGATCCTCTTTTATATCTTCTAGTTCTTCAATTTTTGGGATTTTCTCCATGTTTGCTAATAAGCCTAAATCATTTCCTGACAATATTGGACTGGTCCTAATCTGTTCCGGCAAGTTATCGAACCCCATACCTATGTTTCTGTTTGGTTTGGTCAGTTTAAAAATTGCATCTTCCTGAACCCTGCAATACCAGTCACCGCCCATCCTGGCAACCACATCAAATTTATAAGGATCAATCTGCTTTTTGGCATCTAAGATGGATTCATTAAAATGTGCAAGCACTACCTCACAAACCACGAGGTTCGCTGCGCCTCCTTCATCCCCCACACGTATTACCTGAATTACTTTACATTCAAACGAAACCGGCGATTCTGCAACACGAGGGGGCTTGACTATTGTAGAACGTATTTGAGTAAGTCCGGCTTTAACAAATTCATTGACTCCTTTTGGATATTCAGTACTTGCAAGCGACATCTGAGCCACCATATCATAGTTTACCATATTGATTACCACCTCATCGTGCTCAAGTACATTTTCAAGGGTATGCTTTGGGCTATTGTCCCTGACCCGGGTTGATGGAGAAAATATTAAGGTAGGAGGATTGGATCCAAAAACATTAAAATAACTAAATGGACTTAAGTTTACCTTTCCCTGCTTGTCGATGGAGCTAACAAAAGCGATAGGCCTAGGGGCTATTGCTCCCACAAGGTATGCGTGAAAAACTGGAATGGAAACCTCTTTTGGGTTTATTGTCAGCATGATTTAAGTCAAAGTTGAATATTTCGTTAAGTCTTTATAAATTACAAATTAATTCTAATTATGTTTTTTAAGATATGATATCAACTGCTTATAAATTATTTAATATCTAGTGTGTATATTATTATCAAATAAAGATGAAAAAAATCATCAACTAATTTTCCCTGTGCATATTTTTTCCAATTGTCATTTTCTTGGCAATAATGCCCATGGCTTGTGGATTAAATAAAAGTAAAACAGAAGTAAATGTTTTTAAAGTAAGTAGCGAAAATAATCTTTTCCCATTACCATTGGGTTATGTAAGTGATTTTGAAGGGATTTTTACAGATAGCCAGGTCAAGGAACTTAATTCCATTATCAGCCGGCATGAGCTTGTCACTACCAATCAAATTGCAATTGTAACACTTAATTCCATAGATCCTTATGCAGACATCAAAGAATATAGCCTGGATTTGGCAAATTACTGGGGGGTAGGCCAGAAAGACCAGAACAATGGTGTCCTGATTGCTTTTAGCACAAAATTAAAAAAGGTAAGGATACAAAATGGATTGGGGATTGAAGAAAAACTGACTGGCAATGAAGCTTTGGATATTATAGACAATATTATTATACCGGATTTTAAAAGCAAAAACTTTTTTGATGGGATAAAGAATGGGCTGCTAAGAGTTATTGACCATTTGGAAGAAGTAGAAGCACCTGTTGTTACAGAGAAAAATTAAAATGAAAAGAAAATATCTTGTAAGGACCTTTATTATCATCTTGGTTCTAGTATCAAACCTAAGCTGTGACCAGGTTTCTAAATCAATTGTCAGGAAAAATGTAGGCTATCATGAGAAAATTGAAATGTTTTACGAATTATTTACCCTCACGAAAGTAGAAAACTCAGGTGCATTCCTTAGCCTGGGAAATAATTTTCCTGTAACTGTAAAACTAATTTTTCTTAACCTTTTACCCTTGCTTGCCTTATTTTCCGGTCTTATTTTTCTTTTTGTGAAACAAAGCATCCCAATGCTTTCGGTAATAGGCCTTTCTTTTATTATTGGAGGTGGCTTAGGAAATATCTATGACAGGATATTGTATGGCTCCGTTACTGATTTCTTTCATATAGATTTTGTAATTTTTCAGACGGGTATTTTTAATATGGCCGATGTTTCAATAATGGTCGGAATGGCGCTTATTGTGCTCCAATCTTTTTTAAACAATAAAACAACCCCAATAGAAGAAAGTCAGGAAGATATCTCTTAACCTTTTGTTGACACCTTATTGACCAGCATTCCAAATCCTACTTTTTTCCCTGATTCACCTGCAGTTCCTGAAAATATTACAGAATCCCCATCTTCTAAAAATTCCCTTTTATTGCCATCTGGTAAACCAAAAAGCTCTTTTCCATTCAAGGTAATTTCCAACAAAGAACCATATGATCCGGGTAAAGGGCCACTAATAGTCCCTGAAGCATACATATCCCCAACATTAATATTGCACCCGTTGACGGTATGATGGGCAAGTTGCTGGTAAACATTCCAGTATAGGAATTTGGAATTTGTTTTGCACAAGGTTGCCTCCATACCTCCCTCAGTTTGCAATTTTACTTCCAGGTCGATATCAAAGTTACTTTCACCATTCAATTTTAAGTAATCTAAAACAGGCGGTTCCTGAACGGGCCCTGGAATAACAAAAGGCATAAGTGCTTCAAGCGTCACAACCCATGGGGAAATTGTTGATGCAAAATTTTTGCTTAAAAATGGACCAAGAGGTGCATATTCCCATGCCTGAATATCCCTTGACGACCAGTCGTTGAACAGGACAAAGCCAAAGATATATTCCCCTGCCTTTTCCACTGGAATGTTTTCACCTTGTTGGGTGGCTTTGCCAGTAATAAATGCCAACTCAAGCTCAAAATCCAATTTTTTGGTATGGCCAAAAACAGGGTTATCAGAATCTGGTAGTTTATATTGACCTTTTGGCCTAAGCACTGGAGTTCCTGAAATATAAATAGAAGACGCCTTTCCATGATAAGCTATAGGCATATGCTTCCAATTGGGCAGAAGTGCATTATCTGCTCCTCTAAACATTGCCCCTACATTCCTTGCATGATATTCGCTGGAGTAAAAATCCGTATAATCCCCAACCTTTACCGGCATTAGCATCTGCACTTTTGAGGAAGGTTTTAAAATTATATCCCTAAGCTCAGGCTGGTCCCTCAACAAACCATTTTCTTTTTGAAAAATTTCTATAATTTTTCCCCTTACAGCATTGGTGGCCGTTTTTCCCAAACCAATGAACGGATTAAGAACTTCTTCATAAAATACCGATGGGTCATCTATGGGTAGCGCATCAAAAAAACGTGCTTCCTGCATTTGGCTAAGGTCAACAATAAAATCCCCCACCCGGGAAGCAAGCCTCCCGGAGCCCCTGCCTTGTTTGTATATTCCAAAGGGGATATTATATAATGAAAAGTCACTTTCCAGGGGAATTTCCAGCCATGATTCCATCTTCACAAATTGTTTAAGTGATTGATAAAAGATTATTGATTAATAATTCCACACAATATCTTAATTTTACATCTTAACAAAAATTTTTTGTACAAAGTAAAAGCCTGATGTCGTTAGCAACAAAATATAACCCTAAAGAAGTAGAAGATAAATGGTATGCCTATTGGATGGAAAAGAAACTATTCAGTTCCAAGCCAAATCCCGATAAAGAACCATATACGATCGTGATCCCTCCACCAAACGTGACGGGAGTATTGCACATGGGCCATATGATGAACAATACCATTCAGGATGTTTTGATCCGAAAAGCAAGGATGCAAGGAAAAGAAGCTTGTTGGGTTCCAGGCACTGACCATGCTTCTATTGCTACAGAAGCAAAAGTAGTGGCCATGCTTAAAGAAAAGGGCATCAATAAAAAAGATATCTCCAGGGAAGAATTTTTAAAATATGCTTTTGAATGGAAAGAGAAATATGGGGGAATCATCCTGGAGCAGCTAAAAAAGCTAGGCGCCTCTTGCGATTGGGACAGGACGCGGTTTACCATGGAGGATGATATGTCGGCGGCAGTCATTGAAGTTTTTGTTGACCTTTACAACAAGGGCAAAATTTACAGGGGCATCAGGATGGTAAACTGGGATCCTCAAGGCAAGACAGCAGTTTCGGATGACGAAGTCATTTATAAGGAAGTTAATTCAAAGCTTTACTACATAAAATATCAAATTGATGGGGAAGACAACTTTTTAACAATTGCCACCACAAGGCCAGAAACCCTTTTGGGCGACACTGCTTTGTGCATCAACCCCAACGATGAACGCTATAAGCACCTAAAAGGAAAAAATGCCATTGTCCCGCTAGTGAACAGGGCTGTTCCAATTATAGAAGATGAATATGTAAACATGGAATTTGGCACGGGATGCCTTAAGGTTACACCTGCACATGATATCAATGATTATGAACTGGGACAAAAACACCGCCTTGACAGCATTGATATCTTTAATGATGACGGGACTATCAATGAAAAAGGAGGCCTTTACATTGGTGAGGACCGGTTTGTAGTAAGGAAGAAAATTGTCAAAGAACTTGATGAAAAAAGCCTTTTGGAAAAAGCGGAAGATTATAAAAACAATGTAGGATTTTCTGAACGGACAGATGCTGTAATAGAACCCAAGCTTTCTATGCAATGGTTTGTAACAATGAAAGACATTACAAAGCCGGCATTTGAAAATGTAATGAACGACAACATACAGCTGTACCCTCCAAAATTCAAAAATATGTACCGCTCCTGGATGGAAAATGTCAAGGACTGGTGTATTTCCCGGCAACTTTGGTGGGGGCAGCGAATCCCTGCCTTCTATCTTCCTGATGGTACTTTTGTAGTTGCGGAAACTCCCGAAAAAGCACTGGAACTGGCCAAAGCACAGTCTGAAGAACATTCTTTGACGATTAATGACCTAAGGCAAGACGAAGATGTGCTGGATACCTGGTTTTCATCATGGCTTTGGCCCATTTCGGTTTTTAATGGGTTTAAAGATCCTGAAAATGAAGACATTAAATACTATTACCCCACGAATGACCTGGTTACAGCTCCGGAAATTCTTTTCTTCTGGGTAGCGAGGATGATTATTGCCGGTTATGAATACAGGGGGGAAAAACCTTTTAAAAATGTTTATTTAACCGGGATAGTAAGGGATAAGTTGGGCAGGAAAATGTCTAAATCACTTGGGAATTCACCCGATCCTATTGAGCTGATCCAGCAATACGGTGCTGATGGAGTGCGAACTGGCATGCTTTTTAGCTCTCCAGCGGGAAATGACCTTCCTTTTGATGAAAAACTTTGTGAGCAGGGCAGAAATTTTGCCAACAAAATATGGAATGCCTTCAGACTGATAAAAGGCTGGCAGGTATCCGATAAGGTTGATGCCGGCATAAATAAATCTGCCATAGCATGGTTTAACAATAGAATTAACCAGGCCCAGGAAGAAATAGAGGATTTTTATACTAAGTTCAGGATCTCGGATGCTTTGCTCTCCACTTATAAATTGATTTGGGACGACTTCTGCTCCTGGTACCTGGAAATGATCAAACCAGGTTTTGAAGAACCTATCGACAGGACTACTTATGAGGCGACAATTGAAATCTTTGAAAAGTTGATGAAGATATTGCACCCTTTTATGCCTTTTATAACAGAAGAATTATGGCATGAAATAAGGGACAGAAAGGAAGAAGATTGCATAATTATAGCTACATGGCCGGAACTGGTGAGCTATGACGAAAATTTGTTGAACAGTGCCAGTTTAGTTTTTGAAATTATCTCCAGTATTAGAAATACAAGGAATGAAAAACAGATTTCACCAAAAACAGAACTTAGTTTGTTTGTAAAAAGCAATAAGAAAGAGATATACGAACAATTTGAGAACATCATCATGAAATTGGCTAACATTAGTGAAATAACATTTACCGATGAAAAGCCCAAAGGAGCTATAGGGTTTGTAGTAAAAACCGAAGAGCTTTTTATTCCAAGTGCAGGCGAAATAGATGTGGAAAAAGAAAGGCAAAACCTGCTAAAAGAGCTTGAATATACCAGGGGGTTTCTACAATCTGTACAAAAAAAGCTAAGTAACGAAAAATTTGTAAAGGGTGCCCCAGCGCAAGTCTTAGATAATGAACGAAAAAAACAAACAGATGGGGAAGCCAAAATACAGGTGTTGGAAGAAGGGCTTGCGGCTTTGGATGGAAAATGAATTTATGTAAATTTCATCTTTTACACTTTAAGGAAATATTACTTTCGAATCATAGCACTTTGGCCTATTTGATTTTAATTAAGTTGAACGATAACATGAAAAATTCAACAGATAGTGATGGTATTTTCATGCTTTGTACAGAATTTCATTTTCTCTACTTTAAGTTAGGTACCAAAATTCATTTCCTGATTTTAGATAATTATAGTCTCTTAATTCTACATTTAAAATTATATTACAATTTAATTTGTTTGAGGTGAACTTCTTTATATTTAGCCGTTGTTTGATCAATATTTTTACCGTTTTAAATATTTTAAACATCCTTTCAAAAATTAAAAAAAGTTGACAATAATGAATTGGAAGAATTACTTACTGAATATGCTTAACCAGTTTATACCAGTTGTATTAGGCGTATACTTAGGTATTGTAGCAAGCAATTGGAATACAAATCGGATTCAAAAAGTAGAGCAGTTAAAGTTTATTAATAACTTGAACCTTGAAATTTCAGAAAATAAAAATAAACTTGAAAAGATTATTGACTATCGGGAGGATATTGTATTGAAGGCGAAAAAAGTAAGGCAGCGGATAGACAAGCCAGCTATGGAAGCCCAGTTTTGGTCTGTTGGGCAATGGAGTTTATTGCCATGGTGGAAAGGTGCTCAAAAATCCCTACTTTAGAAAATTCAGTTTATCAGTCAGGGATGGTAATTAATTCTTTTTCCGGGTTGGATTTCAATATCATAAATTCAATCTCCCGTACATATAATTTGCAGGAAGATTATAGGACTGTGGCACAGACGTTAATTTTTGATAATTTAATCCAGATGGAAGTTGATGTAAAAACAGTAGAAGTTCTAAATAAAATAGAGGTATGGGGTGAAATAATTGAAATTGAAAAAAACCTGATCAACCATTATAATCAAACACTTGCAGGCCTAAAGGATATAAAATAAAATTGCAATTGCTTTTATGCACCTGCCTTTACACCGGATAATTTAACAGAATTTTTGTTTCTTTCAGCAAGTTTTGGTTCAAGCTTTACACCCATTACCAGAATGTCATCTGTCTGGCTACTGGCACCTTTCCTTTCTTCTATAGTTTTATCTAAAATATCTTGCTGTTCTGAAAGAGGCATCTGATGAATATCGACCAGCAGCTGTGTAAATTTTTTAGACATAAACTTACGGCAGTTGTTTAGCCCAAACTGATCTTTATATCCGTCAGAAAATATATATACCATGGTTGGCTCAGTAATTTTTACAGTATGCTTTTTGAACAAATCGGTGTTTTTTATATTATTCCCTCCTATGGATTGTATGTATTTTTAATCCTGTTTTATAAGGGCTAGCTTACGTGTTTAAGGATTTCGCCATCAAACCATAAACTTTATAAAGATGAGGTGGAAATTGAAGTAGGATACATGGTGTTTTTAAGTTTCATGTTTTTGGAAGGGTTACCTTTTTAATAAAAGTTTGTAATGAAAAATATGGGCAATTCAGTATTGGTTCCCTTGGATCAATTAAGCCTTCCGAACCGTTTTTCTCTTGAAACAATACATGAGATCTTCTTGAAAACAGCCATTTTATTCAATAAATAGCAGAACTGCCTGATGTCTTCGCCAATGGGTTTAGAACCTGCTAATTTATTTTTTTACAAAACGTCAAAAACAGAAAAAGAAGTGATTAACATTTACTGGAGGTAATTTTGGCACATAAAATCATTCTATTGACATTTAAGTAATATTTAGCTCTTAAATACATAATATAGACACAAATCAACAACCATCCTTCCTTTTGACATTAGGAAAAATTAAAACAGATCACTGATAAACATCCTCATTTCCTGCTTCTTATTACCCTTACCCGTAACCACATGGCATCATGAAATTCCACTTTCCAATTCAGAATTGAGCAATTAAATAAAATAATCAGGGTACAAGGTTACCTTTTTTCTTACATCACCATTAATGGGTATATTTTCACAAATTGAAAATATCTTACATCAAAAAAAATTAATAATATCTCTTAATACACAAGCCAATAAGCAGTAAGCAATATTTATAAGCTTAAAAGCCTTAAAAAATCAAAATAAGCACATGAAAAAGCTAGCATTAATCTTCACTTTATTGTCATTTTTTTACGTCACCGATGGTTACAGTCAATCCTATCTCGGCAAAACAAAATCCCAAATTATAAAAGAAGCAAAAGCAGATTATGGAAAAACCAGGACTGCATTTGAAACCATTAATGAAAAGCTTTCGGTAATTAAAATATCCAATGACCAAGAGACAGTGTTTTTGTACCTGGTAAATGATGTGTGTTCAGAAATTGTTGTTTCCAAGCGGTACAACCTTAGGGATTATTCAAATGATATAATTGCTTTTAACGAAAATTTCAGCCGGATTGGAAAAACAAAATGGATCAGCAAGGACCTATCCACAGTTTATGAAATCAATGTAAACCAGTCTTATTATAATTTTTCTACTTCTTTTATAAATTGATTCCCAAAGTATCACACCTTTTTCCCCGCTGCATTTCCGATTACCGAATTGCCTTCACATCATTAAAACAAGCCACGGAGCCCACCTATGGCTTGTTTTCTTTGTGCAAGGGATCAATAAAAACAACTTAAGCATTTAAAGTTGGACCGATATATTATGGGAAATCACAGTTTTTTTCCCATCTGAAAATTCCTGATCCATAGTTACATAGTATGACTGCCCTCAGAGCATCGCTCCCAATGACCACCGAACTCGGACCAAAAAGGATGTCCGAATGTTCTATGGCAAATGGATTAATGAAATGAGGGTATTCGCCTTTCATGACCTAAATATGGCTTTATTGAATCTTTTTAATAACAACTTCCTTCAGGCCAATCTTGGCAACATTACCTTAAGCCAGGTTGTTGGCTGTTTCCTCCTGATGGTCGATATGGTAATGTTAAGTAGTGAAAATTGATGTTACTTAAGCATCAAATTAAATTTGACTCTTCCGATGTCGATAACTTATGATCTTATTTCCATAGCCGACCAAACTTATATAAATGGAATCGTCCGATTCAAAACCAGCCAATCAGACCTGTACCAATGCGTCTGAAATTGCCATTATCAGATGAATCCTGCTATGGAAAGGATTACCCTTTCAAGTAGTTGAAAGGTAACATGGACTATGATGGTAGGGTTATGGCTTGTAAAAAAGAGAAGTCTAGGCTAAGAATTCTGACAAACATACAGTTTTGCAATAAGAACAAAAGGGCAAAAAAGCAACTTATTTAAAATAACAACAGAAAAAGACATCACGCCTATTAAAATTATGTCAAATTACAGATTGGATAAATCCTTTAGAACCACAAAAAGGTGTTGGGTTTAAAGCGCAGGTTCTTAAGCTTTCTGGGCTGAATATTCTAGAGAAGCGTGTTTCGGAAATTAAAGTAAGATGGTGCACGTACCTGACCGATTTCCATTTAAAACTTTAGAATAAATCTAATAAGGTAAAAGTTTAAATAAGCTCAAAGGATGCATAAACAAGCTCGCCACGCAATGAAGGAGGGAAATAACCAAAATCCCCATGTATGCCTATATATGGCCATCCTTACCAAAACTATGTCCTTCCTAAACGGCAGGCTCGATTAAGATGCCCATAACCAGGATATCGTCGGTTTGGTTGCCATCCCCTTTCCAGTCTTCTATGGTATTGTCAAGGATTTCTTTCTGCTCTTGCATGGGCTTTTGGTGAATTTCCAATAACAGTTCATGGAATTTTTTCGACATAAATTTGCCGTTGTTGTCTTTGCCAAATTGATCCCTGTATCCATCTGAAAACAGATAGATCATGGTTGGTTCTTCAATAATTACGCTGTATTTTTTAAAAGGTACATTTTTCTTGATGTTGTTGCCTCCAATGGACTGAACATCCCCTTTTATCTGATGCAGTTCATTGTTCTTTATATATACCAAGGGATTCTTGGCACCTGAAAATTCCAGGATGTTTTTTTCGCTCCTGAATATGCAGATGGCAATATCCATTCCGTCATTGTTTTTTGTGGTTTCCTGTTGCAACGACGACCTTATTTCTACATCTAAGGAGTCCAATATTTCATTGGTGTCGGCAATCCCCCTGTTTATGATCCCATTGAGCGAATTTATTCCCACCATTGACATAAAAGCCCCTGGTACACCATGGCCGGTGCAGTCGGCGGCGGCAAAAATTACATCTGGATCATTCCAACTTTTCAATTCAGTGATCCAATAAAAATCACCGCTGACAGAATCACGAGGTTTTAATAATACAAATGAATTTGGAATAAGGCTTTTTTGCTGATCAGGATTAGGGAGCATGGCTTCCTGTATCCTTTTGGCATAATTGATACTGCTTTTTATATTTTTATTTTGCTGCTCTATCTTTTTATTGGCGTCCTCTTTTTTCCTATAGCTTATCACCACCACTACCACAAAAGCAATGGATAAGAAAATGGCCGCCACTATTAGATTTCTGATCCAGGCTTCATATTCCAATCGTGCATTTTGATCCATAATCTTCATCTCAGCAAGCTCCTTATCTTTGTTCAGAAGGTCAATTTGCAATTGCCGGTGTTCGTTTATTTGTATCACTTCCTGCAAGTTGCTTTCTGTAGCTTTCAATGATATCTCAGTTTCCTCCAATGAATATTTGGTAGCAACTAGCGAATCTTCAGCTTTTCGCAGCTTTTTAACTTGTTGGCTCAATTTTGAATTTACAACGTTTTTCTCAATACTTACATGGTTTACTTGCTGTTCAAGTATTTTAAGCTGCTCACCTGTTTGCTCTTCATTTTGCTTGCTTTTTACCAGATTGGCGTATAGGTTTTTAAATTCTTTAGCTTTATTTGTGTTGCCCAGTATTTGAAAATAATCTGCAAGCAATGCATAGCATTTTTGCTGCATAAGTAAATTTTCCTGCTGTACGGCAAGTGACAATGCTTCTTCAAGAGGCTCTATAGCTTTTTTATGCTTGCTCATATTAGCATACGAAATGGCAATTTGTACCAAAGCTTCATTGGTAAAATCAGGCCTTTTTAATTCTATGGAAAATTTCAGGGATTTTTGAAAGTTTTCAAGAGCTTTGCTGTGGCTTTTTTTTTCAGTAAAAATTTGACCTAAATATTGAGATGCCTGAAATGAAAGCATAATGTTATTGGATTTCCTACTATAGGTAAGGCATTGGGAAAAATATTCTACAGCCTTTTCAGCGGATTTATCCTCCCAATATAATTTTGCCAATTCATATGAATAAAAAGAAGCTTTTACATAATCCTTATTTTTAATGGCCAGGGAAAGCAATTGTTCATTTTCTTCAACATTATCAGGTATGTCCCCTTTAGTAAGGGAAGAAATAAAAAATACCAATACGAATAACAAGATTTTGCTTGCTTGAAAATGAACAGTCATATTTTGCCGCCGGATAACAAATTATAAATTTTCCAGTATTCAAATCTAACACTCTATACACTTTTATTGGCACCGCATCAGTAATGAAACTTACATAAGCAAGAGATAACAACGGTTATTATTAAAATTATATAAGATTTTAGGGATTATGACTTGTTTTAATCAAGAAATAGCAGAATTTTTTATTAGAGTTTAAAAGAAAAATTTTTAGGATTCTGGCGATGGATGAAGGAGATTTAAAAAATAGGGATTTTTCTATGTTTAAAATTATTTACATAAAATGGTTTAATCCTAATTTCCGTAAGGAAATAGAAGAATATGTAGATTAAATTGCTGGTTCAGTTTCTTTAAAAAATTATAAACAGCCAAGGAATTTTTCCAAAGCATCCTTTTAATTGAGATTGAAAAAATTTGAAATTTTAAAAGCAAATTCTGATATTAGCCAAAAACATGGCATAAAAGGACACATAATTATAATATAACGGATTTTTTTTACAGGCTGGGAATCAAACCTATCGTTGTTCAGTTCAGCTAACAATATCTTGAGGTTAAGAAAATCATTGCGTTGAAGCTTTAAATTATAATTGGTTTTGATGTGATTATTTTAATTTAAAAAAGAAGGGATATTAATTATCACCTGTTATTG
>JALZND010000362.1 GCA_030857845.1 Bacteroidota bacterium
AATTTTATGTGTTCCTGTAAGCGACCCAATCTGGAACAAAATCACAAATCTTGAGGAGGTAAACCCACACCAACTAAAAGAAATAGAACACTTTTTCCAGGTTTATAAAGACCTTGAAAAGAAAAAAGTTGGTATTGAAGGCTGGGAAGATAAAGCGGCAGCAATTGCAGCAATTAAAGATGCCCAAAAAAGGTTTCAGGAAAAGTAATATGAGTGTTGCTGCTCATGGACTTCAGCATTTAATACATTGTTTGAATCTGTAAAAGCCTTTATGAATTTATCTAGCCACCCGCAATGGGTGGCATATTTGCTCCCCATAAAGCTCAAATACAATGATTTTTGAAAATACAGGCCTTAAGTTATCCGATTACGATTACAATCTGCCTGAGGAAAAAATTGCCAAACATCCTCCAAATAAAAGGGAAGAAGCAAAACTTCTTGTTTATAAAAGGGGTGAGATACAACACCATACTTTTAAAGACATTATTCAATTCGTTCCTAAAAACGCCACGCTGGTATTTAACGATACTAAAGTTATCCCGGCAAGGTTGTACTTCCAAAAACACACCGGTGCCCTGATCGAAATTTTCCTTCTCAATCCTGTTGACCCGGTCCCTGTTCAATATACCATGCAGGAAAAGAAAAGCTGTACATGGTCTTGTATGGTAGGTAATTTAAAAAAATGGAAAGAAAATGAAATTTTGCAAAGTGAAACAAAAATAAAAGGCCACAATATATTGCTAAAAGCCCACTTGCTCGACCGCAGCAATGGCACGATCAATTTTAGCTGGGAGGGCCCGGAAATCTCATTTGCTGAAGTTTTGGAAAATACAGGCGAGGTTCCATTGCCACCCTATCTAAAGAGAAAACCAACAAATGAAGATAAGCCACGCTATCAAACTGTTTATAGCAAAAATGAAGGTGCAGTAGCAGCCCCAACTGCAGGCCTGCATTTTACTGCTGATGTTCTGAAAGGCCTTAAACTTAATGGTTATAAAACTGAATACCTTACGCTTCATGTGAGTGCTGGCACATTTCAACCAATTAAGGACGAAAATGTAGTGGAACATCCTATGCACTCAGAGATGATAATCATTAAAAAAGAAACCCTAGAAAACTTGCTGAATAATTCCGAAAAAATAATTCCGGTAGGCACCACCTCTATGAGATCTTTGGAAAGCATATATTGGTTTGGAACTAAGTTACTTTTAGGTGAGGCAACAATATTTAAAATTAATAAATTAGACCCTTATCAATACACCCAGGAAAACCTTCCCACAAGGAAAGAGGCCTTAATAGCTATACTGGACTTTATGAGTACCAATAATCTTAAAGAGTTATATGGCGCTACAGAAATATTTATCTTCCCAGGATATAAGTTTAAAATATGTGACGGTCTTATCACAAATTTTCATCAGCCCAAATCAACACTGATTTTACTTATTGCTGCCCTTATTAGTGAAGATTGGAAAAAAGTTTATGGTGAAGCTTTAAATCTTGATTACAAGTTTTTAAGTTATGGCGATTCATCGCTTTTATTGCCGATATTAAAATAACCGATTTCCATGCTCCAATTACGGATTTTAAAGTTTCAAAAATCCTGCTACACGAATGCGAATCAAACTTTAATCACTCTTAAAAATGTCGAATTTACTGAACTACAACCGAACCCGTGGCTGGAGCATTGCTTTTGTGGATAACCGTATTCATTTAAATTTATTTATTTTTAGATTTTGTCTATTATCTCAGTAGCAAACCATGGCAATACACTCCATACTGATTCATGAAAAATTAAAACTCATCTTTAACTTATACTTTTGTGCTTTGATTCTCTGCAAGTCGTTAACATCTCGTAAAGTGGGGGTTGGGCTGGTGCAGGCTCTTTATTGTCCGTCAACCGTATGGCTCGTAAATGGCAGTGGTGTCTGGATTTACAAGTTGATGCCCAATAACATGGTTGTGGCGTGTGTATTCTATTTTAGGTTGAGAAGGACAATTAATCCACGGTTGACTGCTTCAATTTCTGAATCTGTTAATTGCCCCAGTTTTCCAATCACCATTTCTTTATCAAAAGTCGTAATTTTGCTTAACCGAATCAAAGACGTCTATTTTCAATCCATTTTCATTGGATGGCTCAAGTCTAATGTCAAATTTTTCCTGCCAGTTCAATTGAGTTGTAATAAAGGAAACAGTGACGTCCTTATCAGAATCAATTAAAATAAGGGCAGGTCTGTTTTTAGTCCCTTTTAAATCTGTAAAGGAAAAGGAAATAGGATAATATCTCCCTTTTTCATTTGTAAGGCTCTTTCAGGTCTGATGCGGAATATAGGTCGTCTTCATCATCCAAAAATTTGAATGATTTTATATTTGCTGCTAATTTTTGAATTCCTTCAGTCAAATTTCTATCCTCAATCTTACTTAAAAGAAATTCTGCAAAATCAGATACTTCTTTCAATTTTTTGGTCAGGAAGCTTGGAAAGCCTATCTATTGTCTTTTCTATAAGTTTTTCTCGTGTCATCAGTGCATTATTTTTCTTCATGTCTAATAAAACAAAATTTCAATCTCATTTGTGCCGTCTATACTCTTTCTTGCATATGCCACAACGTCCATTTGATAAAGCAGGCGACTGTTCAACAGTCTCTGCTGAAAGTACGAAAGGCTAGCTACCTGCACAAGAAATGGCTTGATGCTCTGTGGGCAATTGCTTTATTCTGTTTATTTTGGGGGCACAGTATATTTTCAAATTTCTATAAACAGTATGAATGTATTATTAAATATTTTCTTAATCCAAGGCCTTTTGAATAAAGTTCATTTTTTTATGTTTAAGTCTGAAGGCTATTGGCAACAAATGATTCATTTTTACTGGAATTCCGTCCTTAGTTCCAGGCTTCCATTCACCAGATCCTTTTATTAACCTTATTGCTTCCTGATCTAAACTTTCCTCTAAGCCCTTAACAATCTCAACAGAATTTGGATCTACTTGTTCGGATTCAGTGATAATGAATTTAACAAAAACCTTTCCTTCAATCTTCTTTTCTTTAGCAACTTCAGGATTGATCAAATTTCTGTCTACGTATTTATAGAAACCCTTATACCCTCTTTTTTTATATTCAGGTCCAATGTAGGAAAACCTCTTTATTGTATCACTTTCATGTTGTTGATTTATTGATCGATATCCTATTCTACTTTGGCATAGTCCGTTAAGTGATAATAAGGAAGCGAGAATTAAGATTGAAAGAATCTTCATAAGGTATATTGTAATGTGCACAACGTTACGCAAACTGGGTGTTGGGCAGTTTTAGATCACATCAGTTTCCGGTGCTGTTTAGTTTTTAAATGGTGGTGATGCCTGAATTTCCAGTGTATGCCCATAACCTGTTTGCATTATTCTGCGCTGCCTTTTTTTATTTTAGGTCCTTCGCTTCAATTTCTTTAATCACACCATTTTCACTTATCACGATGGTCCGCCCTAGCTGTTTTTTTAGAGCTTTTAACTTTTCCGATGAAAGCCTCATACCCTCAACAATGTCATTTCTTAGCTTTACTATATCAATGTTTTTCATGATAGATATTTCTTTATATTGATCAACCTATTTTGGTCATGCACAATCTCATTTGCTCCTTTTTCAAATTCATAAACCAAGATTGGTTCTGGTCGTGAATTATCAAAAATCATAGAATAATCGCAGATGGGCATGTAGATATTAAAGAGATTTTGAATCCCTTTGATGTATCTTCTGTTGATTACATTCTTGGGAATGTTGTGTCCTCCTTCTTTTACTCTAAGCTCAACCCTTTTTTCTGCTAATTGCGGAGTTTCTAACCAGTAATAAATATGCGTCACAAAATATCCCATCCGCTGAGCCTCAACAATCCTATTTTTATAACTCCTTGTGGACAAAGTAGTTTCAAAGGCAAAATCCTCTCCATCTTCCATTAGTTCCGAAATCCGTTTGAGCATTAATCGTCCCGCTTCAACTGCAACCTTTTCAGGTTGGAAAGGCGAAATTCCACGGGCTATTTCATCTGCATTTACAAATTCTTTGCAAGATAAGATTTCAGGCAAAATATTAAAAGATGCAGTTGTCTTTCCTGCACCATTACATCCTGATATGATATACAATTTCTTGTTTTCCATTAATCAAATTAATCCATGTGAACTGTAT
>JALZND010000363.1 GCA_030857845.1 Bacteroidota bacterium
TACTTTAAGGATTTGCATTGAATTGCCATTTTCCATCTCTACAAAATCATTGCTTTTTTGTTGGAAAAATTTCACTGCAACAATGAGGAATATACCAGTATTGAACGGGGTACTTTCATATTCTAGTAATGAAAGTTGTGCCGTCATAGGCTCTAAAGCCACTTTGCATATTGGCTGCATGATGCTTTCATAAGTATGGAATTTTCCCTGCCAGCTTTCATGGATTGCTTTGTGAACATCTGTCCCTTCATCGTTTGTATAATCAGAAAGAAGCACAGCATGGGCAAACAACCTGAAATGTGTAGCACCTTGTGGAATCATCAAAGATTCTTCTGGTATGTAAGATGAAAAGTGCAATAGCATTTTTCCCCTGTCGGCGCTTCCTCGGGCATGGATTTTTGCCTGGAAAACATCAGCAAAGGGATATTTGGAATTAAAATCAAACCCTTCCATCATCCTGCCATACTTACTCAATAATATAGGACGGCTACCCGGTGCACCTTCTTCTTCATGTGCCAATTGCTTAAATGCAGCGGTAAGTTTTCCTGATACATAAGATTCGCCGATATCCTGCATCTGAGTTGGCATAGTAGCCCGGATTGCTTTTGCCAAAGCAGATGCAGCACCAAACTCGCTCTGGTTTCCTCTAAGTTCCTTATAGGAAGGCGAAGTTTTTACTTGTTCTGCACTTGGCCCACCTTTCCTGGCGACGATGGTCTTATCAACATCTTTCAGTTTGTATATCCTCCAACCTTTGGTGTTGGCGTCTAAACTATAACTTTTTTCCGCTTTTGACATGGGTAATTATTTAATTATACAACCTCAATTTTTAAAATTAAACCTTAGAAACCAAGGTTTATTTAAACCATTTATAAAATCCCTTTTATAGATTTTGCTTTAATTTACCAGTTACTCCATTGAGAAGCAAATCCCGTTATCAGCACCAATGGTAAAACCATGTAAGGAATTTTTAACAAGAAAAGTTTTTATTTTAAATAATACCAGTAAATAAAATAAAAATAATCCAGATGATAAATTCTTAACATTCGCAGATAATATTTATCTCAAATTTCAATGCATTAAAGCTGTACATTTAACAATACAATTCATAATTCTAATTTTCAATTGATTATGATATATTTCTTATAGGTTTAAATAAAGAAAAACACCATTTTTATTTCACATTTATATTCATAAACTTAGAAAGTGTATAATATTTTGAATCATTAACTTACTGATAATTTATTAAAATATATTTCGACTTTAAAAAATTGACGTAATAGTACATAGTATTTCTATTCAAAATTTTTTAGGGCTTTAACAAAATTAAAAATAATTTTTTTGAAGGTATGCATAAACTTGTTGTCATTAAATATTAAATGAAGATATACCAAAATCGATGATCAATCCAGTATATTTTATAATATTATAAACCTGTTGTGTGAAATTATATTCATTAAAAATCAAATTGATGTGAAAATATATTGCTGATTAAGTTCTTTGGTCATTAAGGTTGAAAAAAAATTATCTTATAGAAATATATTATTTTAAAGAACAATTGTATGTGCAGAAAGCCTGAAAGGCTTTAACTTGAATAGACCTGGATCAAATCCAGGGAAGATATAAAAATTCACACAACCGAAAGGGTTGAACAAAACTCATTTTCATAAGCAAAATTCTTGCTTTAGTTCAACCACTTCATGGTTGGGGTTTTAGCATACTTTTACACCGCATTTATACGGTGTTATTCACATTCAATCCCTACAGGATTGAGAGAAAAAACTCAAGGTAGAAAGCTTGGGGTTGAAGGTTCATTTTCTATAAAAAGCAAAATATAGTTTCACACAACGGGTAAATTTTAGAAATGCATTAGCATTTTAAAAACATTCTAATACTTTTTAGAACCAAATATTAGTACCCATTAGTTAATTGCCAAATACTTTTTTCAATGTTTCAGAAGTCCTTGCCCCTGGATTGTTCCTGATTTCCAACTCTTCCTGTGCTACCATTGTAAATAAGCCCATAATTGCCCGCTCTGTAACAAAAGCTTCCAGGTCTGGGTTAACTTTCTGCACCAACGGAATTTTATTATGTGTGCTCATGATAGATTCCCAATATTTTGTTGCATTTACCTTTTCCAGGGAGCTCCCAATAATCGGTTTAAATTTATCAGTCAAAGATTGGGTGGTGTTTTTTTGCAAATATTGCGTGGCTGCGTCTTTTTCTCCCCTCACCAGGTTTAATGCATCATTGATTGTTAAAGCTTTTATGGCCTCCATAAAAATAGGCTTGGCTTCATGTGCTGCATCTTCTGCCGCCCTGTTCAGTGCAAGGATTGCCTCATCTACTTTTTCGCCAAAACCTATACTTCTAAGCTTAGCTTCTGCATTTTGTGCATCAGGGGGAAAAGGAATTTTAATTTTTGGGTTTTTAAAATAACCATCGGTTTTATTTACCTGCTGTACACCATTGCTCACCCCTTTTATTAAAGCTTCTTTTATGCCTTCGGCGGCTTCGTCTTGTGACAACCCGGTTCTAGCTGTTTTAAAAACGTCCTTTGCACCTTTCATTAGCTGGGCATGTGCCACGGAGCAGAAAAGGGTTAAAAAACCTGCAAATAAAATTATTTTTGTTATGTTCATGTTTTATCAAATTATTATTGATTTAATACGATTTAATTCACCACTTATTTGATATTGCTTCAGATGAAATGAAGATTTAAATCTAATTTATCAATTTTCTTTAACCTCTATACTATGCACTAAAGTTCAGAAACAAATTGCTTTAATAATTGAAAATAAGGTTCATATTTTGTGAGCGGCAGCGTTTCGGGAATATCATATACATCATGATAGGCTTTGATGCCTCCCAATGTATAAATAAAAAAACCTGGTACATTTTTCTGGTGAAACATGCAATGGTCGCTATTGCATGCTTCTCCTCTCATCTTGACTTGCGGCAGCAATTTTTCCCTCTCATTTATCTGGTTCAATAAATTAAACTGATTTTCAAAAATCTTTCCATTTACCACCGTAATGCCTTCATCTCCAGTTCCGGCAATATCTAAATTAATAAGGAACTTGATATTTTTTAGTGGGAAAAGAGGGTTTTCCACATAATGACTTGAACCTAAAAGACCAATTTCCTCTGCACCAAATGCCATAAAAACCATTGTAAGGGAAGGCCTGTTTCCTGGCTCAGAATAGTGCCTTGCAAGGTCCAACATCAAAGCAGTGCCACTTGCATTATCATTTGCTCCTGGAAAATAAGTATGCTGCCCCATTCTGCCCAAATGATCATAATGTGCACTAAAAACAATTACTGAGTCTGGTTTTTCAAATCCTTCGATATAACCAATAACGTTTTGGGTGTTATAATTTGAAATGAATTCATTGACTATTTTACAGGTAATTTTGTTTGTTTTTTCTGGTGCTTCAGGCAGATAAACCAATAGGGTCGGCATATTGCATACTTCACCTGAAGCATGCCAGGTGAGCTTTTCATCAGTCAACAATATGATTCCTGAGACTAAGTTGTCACTCCTATATTTAAGGTCATTGATGTGCCCGTTAATAAGTTTTAAATTTTCAGGGCTTTCCTCTTTTAATTTTGCCTTATTGATCAGCAAGAATTTCCCTTTAGATTTTTTTAAAGTCTTTAGTAAATCTTCACTGTTCAAAAGGTCGCTTTTGGTCAGTTCAACAACTTTAAAACTACCACTTAAAGAAGGGGAACATGGATTTACCAAATAGTCCTTACCTGCAACTAATAATTTGTTATTCAAAACAACCTCAAGGCCACCAGGGAAGGTGTTTACCGAAATATCAAAGTTCTGCATGTATCCATCATTAAAAGAAGCTAAACCATGGCTATTATACTGATCAGCAATATATTGTGCAGCCTTTTTATCCCCTTCCGCTACGTATCCCCTTCCATGTAATTCAGGTGAACATAATTTGTTGATTATTTCACGTGCATACGAGATGTCCTGGGCAAAAAGGCTCTTGATAAACACTGAAGTAAACAATAAAATTGTTACAATAAATTTGAAGAATAGGCACCTTGATGTCATTTTAATGAGGATGATTAAGACGAAATTATTTTTAAAAATACCAAAATGCAACTAAATAATCATTGAAAAAGTGAAAGAAGTCAATACC
>JALZND010000364.1 GCA_030857845.1 Bacteroidota bacterium
GCCAAAGGCAGGTCCGTCCATATTTGATCTCACCTTCGAACAAAATAATATAGAAAGACATGGATATGATTACGTTGATAAATATAAGCAATATACTATTTCTTTTAACTTTAATGATACTCAAGGTCAGCCAAACTATTATAGGATATCAGGATATATAGATAGAAAAACAGAGTGGCAGGATCAACGAATGGATATCGTTAATTATGACTATGACCTGTTTAATGATGCCGGTAAGGATGGCACCTTGATCAGGATTCCTAACTTTGAAATTTACAGATCATATTATTATGATGATTTAAAAGAAGAGGAAGAGATATCGGGGCAGTTATTTCTGTTGTCGTCAGATAAGCACTATTATGAATATCATAGAACGGTTAAAGAATCTTACAATAATGAAAACCCCTTTGCAGAACCAATCCTAATGTATACCAATATAAAAGGTGGTTTAGGAGTTTTTTCAGCTTTTAACAGAAGTTCGATATATTTTGAGTTGTAAAAATCATAATGAAAAAAGGTAGGTAGCAATTAGCATTCATCTTTGTATGAATAGATAATATATTAGAATAGCCTTAATCTAAGATAATCTTTATAGGAAAAAATAAATTTTAGATTATTAATTTGGACACTTTTTGAGACTTTTATAAATTTGAAGCCAAACAATTATTTCTGCTTCGGGTTAAGTAAAATAAACATGTACAAACATATGGTCCTTAAATTTTTTAATTTCTCCCTTCTCATAGTATTGGCGTTTTTCTTTATATCTTGTTCTGATAAAAATTCAGTCATAACTGAAGTGGATGAAGATGAAACAGAAATAGAATACTCAGGTAAAGTTTATGAATCAGAAAAACAAAATTTTGGGGTTGATACACTTACTTCAGCCTTAAAAAATCCGTGGGGCATGGTATTCCTGCCGGACAATAGGGTACTTGTTACAGAAAGGGAAGGCGAAATAAGGATTTTTCAGGATGGAAAAATGCTTGAAGAAAAAATACAAGGTGTTCCTGAAGTATTTTCTCAAGGTCAAGCAGGATTATTAGATATAAAATTGCACCCTGATTATGAGCAAAACGGGTGGATTTATTTTACCTATTCCAAACCTGGTCAAGGTGGTGCAGCTACTGCACTGTCAAGGGCGAAGCTTCAGGGCAATTCATTTACTGAAGTTGAAGATATTTTTGTTGCCGAACCCTTTATAAACTCTAATGTGCACTTTGGTTCCAGGATTGCTTTTGATGGGAAAGGGCATATTTTCGTGAGCACAGGCGAGCGTGGTGAAAAACCCAACGCACAGAATTTAGGCAACCATTATGGCAAAGTTCTAAGGTTGAATGAGGGAGGTGGTGTACCGGATGATAACCCATTTGTCAAAGATGCCAATGCAAAACCTGAAATCTGGACCTATGGTCATAGAAATGTTCAGGGAATGGTGTATGATGCTCAGAACAATTTATTATGGGCGCATGAACATGGACCTAAAGGAGGGGATGAAATAAACCTTGTGGAAAAAGGCAATAATTATGGCTGGCCAAAAGTAACATATGGCATTGACTATGACGGCTCGGTTATAACAGACCAAAAGGAAATGGAAGGTATACAAAATCCTATTCATTACTGGGACCCTTCCATAGCACCTTGTGGTATGGCATTGGTTACCAGCGACAAATTCCCGAATTGGAAGGGAAACTTACTAATCGGGGCACTTGCGCACCAGCATGTAGCCAGGGTTGAACTTAACGATAAAAAGTTTGCCAGCGAAGAAAAATTACTGGACAAAGTAGGAAGGGTACGTGCAGTTGCAGAAAGTCCTGATGGTTTCATTTATGTTGCCACAGAAGGCACTGGCTTATTACTGAAACTTATACCGGTAAATAATCCATAAAAATTTAAAATTACAACAAAAAGGGCACAATTGGCTGTACCATTTTTTTGCCTTATATTAGTAAATTAAGAGCATTGTTTCTATACTAATTCAGTGTAGCCAGACCTAAATCTCCGTCACTTTAGCTTTGAATTCTTCGGCGGTTCTTCTATCTAATTTCTCTTTTGGAAAAAATACTACTTTTTTATTTTCTCCATGAACATAAAAATACTTGCTCGTTTCAATTAATGGGTAATCATAAAGGTTCATTTTTGTATTATTTATACTATCCTGAATGATAAGGTTATTTTTATCAAAAGTATAAGAAAAGCTTTCTTCTTTAGGGTTTCTAATGGCAATTTCCAGGAAAGGCCTAATGATATAATAAATGCCATAACCTATAAAAAATAGGCTAATGGCGATATGATATTGGATGCCTGTATAAAAATTCCATCCCATTAAAATAAGGATCGGACCTCCAATGATACGCATTACCCTTACAATGAACCTTTGGTTTATGTAATATTGATACAAATAATATTTTCTATAGTCGGATGGGGTGATGGTAATATTATTCATTATAAGCTTTTAAATTAGAAATTTCAGTTTTAGTGCTATAAGTGAAATTCCTGAAGGTTAAAAAAAATGGTTTTCCTTTAATATATAGCGTTATAGTGAAATTTTATTGCGTTCCATTGTTTTAAAATACTTTTCAAAACCTTTTATTTTTTCTTCATATTCATACAAAATTTCATCATCAGCAGTCCTAACACGCATCACCAAACTTTTTTCTCCAAGATCCCATTGTACCTGGTAATTGCTCAAGTTTTCACTTAGCAAGTATTTATTGTTCACTTTAATTATGGCATTATTGTTGTCTAGCTCCTCCCTGTTTTTTAGGTCTAATCCTATAATTTTACAGCTTCCATAGATATTTATAAGCTGATTAGATATATTGGTATCCAGGATATACTTGAATTTAGCAAGCTTTCCATCCAGGAAAAACAAAGTCATCTTCTTGACATTAGCATGTAAAACAGTTTTGTGTGGGTCTTCGATAACAAAAAACTCTGCACGTTCATCAAAAAATTTACCAAACAATTGATTTGCAATTTCCCTTTCAGGAATATTATCTGCAAGGTCAAAATCAAAAGATTTATTCTTTTTCGGAAGCTCAAGTACTTTTGCTTCCTGAATTTCTATGGTGGAGATTGCTGGAGGAGCGGCAACTTTTTCAGGTTCATTAACGGGGCTGTCGCAAGAGTTTAAAATAATAGTAATGCTTGCGATCAATAATAAGTTGTAATTTTTCATAAGCAAGATGAAAATGGTTTATTTCCGTTAAATTGATTTTACTTAAAATTTACACAAATCAATTTATTTATACAATTTATCAATCAATTTCTTGGATTTTATTCTTCAATTAGTGGAAAGTTGTATTGAGGAGGGGGATGCTCAGCTATTTGTTACCCGTCATTGCGAGGGGCGTCTCCAGGATTGGAATTGAAAATTATTAATTGAGGCTCCCTATACTTATCACGAAAAGCTAGTAAATATAAAGCCCCGTGGCAATACCCCCATTTTGTCAGCGGACAATGTGCTCAGGGATCGAGGACTTCAAGTAACTTATTAAAAGCTAAGCCCACAGTTTTCTAACAGTAGCCGGGGGATTGCCACGTCACCTAATTCCAAAAGGGCATCTTCAAAATTATTGTAAATCGAAGTTTAATTGCTTTAAAGACGATAGATGGTAAAGTGACTCGCAATGACGGATAGCACGTGACTCTCAATGCGGAAAACGATAAGAATAGCAGAAAATGCGATCCATTTACTTAAAATGAATGCACGGCTTAAAGCTGCCGTCATTGCGAGGGGCATCGCCAGGAATGGCATTTAGGATGATTTTGGAGCAATCAACATGAATTAACAAAAGTCATTAAATATGAAGCCCCGTGGCAATCCCCCTATGTTTGTCAGCGGACAATGTGCTCAGGGATTCGAAGGTTCTTATTAAAACCTAAGCCTAGAGCTTCCTAATAATAGCCGGGGGATTGCCACGTCACCTAATTCCTACAAACCATATCCATAAGGTTGATAAAGAGAAATTAAGTTGCTTCATTGAAAATAGGTGGTAAAGTGACTCGCAATGACGGGTAGCAATAATTCATAATTCATAATTCATAATTCATCATTCATTACCCCTACCCAAATTACCTACTTCCAAAAATAGCACTGCCTACCCTGATCATGGTGCTGCCTTCCTCAATTGCCATTTTATAATCTCCGCTCATGCCC
>JALZND010000061.1 GCA_030857845.1 Bacteroidota bacterium
CAAGCTCAGTAATTCTTTTTGCGCTTTTGAAATCAAAACACCATGACCAACAAGAAGCAGGGGTTTTTTTGCAGCATTTATTAAATCTGCAGCTGCCTCAATAGCTTGTAAATCTAGCTTTGGTACTGGCACATAACTGCGAAGGCGTTCACATTTTTCATATTTAAAATCAAGGGTGCCAAACTGTGCATCTTTTGTGATATCTACCAGTACAGGGCCTGGCCTGCCAGAACGGGCAATAAAAAATGCTTTTGCTATTATGCCGGGGATTTCTTCTGGCTTTGTTACCTGGTAATTCCATTTTGTGACAGGCATCGATATTCCTAATACATCGGTTTCCTGAAATGCATCCGTTCCAAGTAGGGCAGAGGGCACTTGTCCTGTTATGCAAACCAAAGGTGTGGAATCAATTTGGGCATCGGCAATACCGGTTATAAGGTTGGTAGCACCAGGGCCAGATGTAGCAAAACACACACCTACTCTTCCCGAAACCCTGGCAAATCCCTGGGCAGCGTGTATTGCGCCTTGTTCATGCCTTACAAGTATATGCTGAACCCTGTCCTGATAATCATACAGGGCATCGTAAATTGGCATTATAGCACCACCTGGATAGCCAAAAATTGTAGTTACCTGTTCCTCCAGTAATGAAAGGATCAAGGCTTCTGCACCTGTTATTTTTTTAGTTGTTTCAGGAGCTTTTTTCTCTAAATTTTTTACAATTAATTCCATAAGTCAAAATTGGTCAGTGATGCATCCTTCGGATGCTGATGATACTGAGCGGGCATATTTATACAATACACCACTTTTAAATTTTAATTCTGGAGCTGACCATGCAGCTCTTCGCGTATCTATTTCTTCTAAAGAAAGATGGGCTTCAATTTTATTTTCAGAAGCATCAATGGTAATAAGGTCACCGTCTTTTAATAGGGCAATCAAACCTCCTTCTTGTGCTTCTGGCGTAATATGGCCTACAACAAATCCATGTGTGCCACCAGAAAACCTCCCATCGGTTATCAATGCAACGGTGTTGCCAAGGCCTGCCCCAATTATGGATGCCGTAGGTTTTAACATTTCGGGCATGCCAGGGCCTCCTTTTGGACCTTCATAGCGGATCACCACCACATCACCCGCCTTGACTTTGCCAGCCCTGATGCCGTCATTGGCATCGTACTCACTTTCAAAAACTTTGGCCGGGCCTGTAAACTTTTCCCCTTCTTTGCCGGTAATTTTTGCTACGGACCCTTTTTCGGCAAGATTGCCAAAAAGTATTTGTAAATGGCCTGTCGCTTTTATGGGTTTTTCAAATGGTTTTATAACCTCTTGTGGTTCTTTCAATCCTGGCAAATCCTTTAGGTTTTCTGCAATAGTTTTTCCTGTAACGGTCAGGCATTCTCCATGTAAATACCCTTTTTCCAAAAGAAGTTTCATTACAGCAGGAATTCCTCCCAAAGCTTGTAAATCTTCCATTAAATATTTGCCACTCGGTTTCAAATCAGCCAAAAAAGGTGTTTTATCACTGATCCTTTGAAAGTCTTTTAGGGTCATTTCTACACCAAAAGCTTTTGCCATCGCCAATAAATGAAGCACGGCATTGGTAGAACCCCCTAAAACTATTATTAAGGTAAAGGCATTTTCAAAAGATTTTTTGGTAACGATGTCTTTGGGCTTGAGGTCATTTTGTAAAAGTTGCCCCATTGCTTCTCCCGCTTTCACACATTCTTCCTTTTTTTCCGGGCTTAGTGCAGGATTTGAAGAACTATAAGGCAAGCTCATTCCCATTGCTTCAATTGCTGAAGCCATGGTATTGGCTGTGTACATCCCGCCACATGCGCCTGCACTAGGACATGCATTGCTGATTATCCCTTTAAATTCTTCAGGAGTAATTTTTCCTGCATATTTTTCTCCAAGGGCTTCAAACGCTGAAACCACATCCAGTCTTCTATTATTATAATGCCCCGAAGCAATTGTGCCACCATAAACCAATATTGAAGGCCTGTTGAGCCTTCCCATTGCAATCATTGCACCAGGCATATTTTTATCGCATCCAACTACGGCTACTACCCCATCATAGCTTTGGGCATTTACTACAGTTTCAATCGAGTCGGCAATTACATCCCTGGAGGGAAGGGAATACCTCATTCCAGGAGTGCCCATAGATATGCCATCACTAACACCAATTGTATTGAAGATCAATCCTATAGTATCGGCTTTTTTAGTACCTTCCTTGATCAGCTTAGCTTGTTCGTTTAAGTGCATGTTGCAAGGATTCCCTTCATAACCTGTGCTTACAATTCCTATTTGCGGTTTTGTAAGGTCCTCATCAGTAAGGCCTATGGCATGTAACATGGCCTGTGCTGCTGGTTGGGTCTCGTCTTGGGTAACTCTTTTACTATATTTATTTAGTTCCATAATTTTCGTGATTGGTGAAGCATCCCGACCTTCTCTAAGGGTAATGTGATGATTTGTAGCGTCGCTTGTTATATTTTCAAAAATAGCACCACAAAATTATATCATTTTAGTCTATTTAATAATATTATTGAAAATTATATTAGAAATTACACAAGGATAAAATCTTGAAATTCCTTGTTTGTGACCTTATGTTTGTACATAAGCAACATGCTATAACCTACCGAATCTTGCCATGGCGCTTTAAACGTTACATCATCTATGGATTTGATACCCACCACTTCTGATGCTGTTCCGCAAAAAAAGGCTGTATCGGCATCCTTAACTTCATCTATTGTAAAATGCTTCTCGATAACTTTTATTCCTGTCTGTTGCGCCAATTGGATAATAGTAGCCCTGGTAATGCCAGGCAGGATATTCCCTGCCGGGGCGGTATACAACTTTTCATCTTTTTCATAGAAAAAGTTGGTTCCCGGCCCTTCTGCTACAAAACCCATATGGTCTAATAATAGCGCTTCATCAAAGCCACGTGATTTTGCCTCTGTGGTAGCCAGGATAGAATTTGTATAATGTCCTACTACTTTTGCTTCTACATGGCATGACTGGGGATGGGGCCTTAAATAAGGAGATACGGTAACATTTAGAAGGTTATTTCCGAGGTATCGCTCCCATTCCCATGCCATGATCACCAGATGGGACTCTATGGTAGGGGTAAGGGTCATGTTTTCACCTAGAAAAACAAGAGGCCTGATATATGCATTCGAAAGGTTGTTTTTCTTTAAGAGCTGGTAAGTTATTTCGGTAAGCTCTTCAGGAGTGTATTCTAAATTTATGTGCATCTTTTTGGCTGAAAACAAAAGCCTCCTGTAATGCTCTTTAGCCTTGAAAATCTGCGTTCCATCAGGGGTTTTATAAGATCTTATGCCTTCAAAAACACCATTCCCATAATGCATGGATTGGCTGAATATATTGGCTTTTGCAGATTTGGCCTTGATCCACTTGCCATCATAAAATACCAGGGAATTGTTGTTGTAATACATAATCTTTACCTTTTATTCTTCAATATTATAAAACGAAAAAGCCTTTCCCGGATGAGAAAGGCTTTTGTTGTGAATATACATACCTCTCTCACCCCGTTTGGCTAATAATCACCACCACGACAAGCACGTTAAGGACAGAAAGGATATTTATTGATCTCATTGTTTTAAGGCTCCTTTAAGGAGCTTACTATTATTATGATACAAATGTATTATAAATCTCATTAAAAATAAAAATTATTGACTTAAATTTTTAACAATTTTAAAATATATAGGAACTATTAGCTCAAGAAGCCAAATTTCCTATTCTTTAAATCTTAAATACCGGTAAAATTGTTGGGTTAAAATTCATTAAACGTAAACCCAAACCATTTAAATGGTTATAAAATTAAGCAATCGTGCCCCATACCTTCAATAAAATATGGAATCATTGCTGTTCAACCACTTTCTGCCGTTTTATTAATTGTTGTTCCTTAGTTTTTTCTGACTAACGTTTTATTAAGTTGTTGAAAATCACTATTGTGTAATTTTCTGCTTTTCATTTATTCTTTCAATTCTTCCTGCTCTTCCGTTAGCTAGCGAAGTAAATGGCCTAGCTATAGGGGGAATTAAAGGCAACGTTTATTTAGTATTTTATGTAAATTTTAAGTATAATAATTTAAAGATTCCCTCTCAAGGCTTGCTCCCTTTCTATAGCTTCAAACAAAGCTTTGAAGTTACCTTTTCCAAAAGACCGCGCCCCTTTTCTTTGAATAATTTCATAAAACAAGGTGGGTCTGTCCTGTACTGGTTTGGTAAAAATTTGCAACAGGTATCCTTCTTCGTCCCTGTCTACAAGAATATTTAAGTCTTTAAGGGCTGCAGTATCTTCATCAATATTGCCGACCCTTTCAAAAAGGTCGTCATAATATGTGGCTGGCACTTCTAAAAATTCCATTCCTCTATGTCTCAAGCCACTCACTGTATGGAGGATATCTTTGGTGGCAATTGCAATATGTTGTACACCGGCACCTTTATAATATTCAAGGTATTCTTCAATTTGGGATTTTTTCTTTCCTTCGGCGGGTTCGTTTATAGGGAATTTTATGTAGCCATTTCCATTTGATACTACTTTGGACATGAGGGCTGTATAGTCTGTGGAAATATCATTGTCATCAAAGGTGACCAATAATTTAAAGCCCATAACACTTTCGTAAAATTCTACCCATTTGTTCATTTCTCCCCATCCTACATTACCAACACAATGATCTACATATTCCAGGCCCAAAGGCTTTGAAGGTGAATTGCTTTTCCTTGGCACAAATCCCGGCAAAAATATGCCCTGATAATTATTTCTTTCTACAAAGGTATGAATGGTATCGCCATAAGTATGGATAGCCGCTAATTTTACTGACCCATGATTATCTTGTAAAGTCTTGAAGGGAAATGCAGGCCTGGCGCCTCTTTTTACGGTTTCGTTAAAACTCCTTTCTGCATCATCTACCCAAAGTGCCAAAACCTTTACGCCATCTCCATGTGCATGAACATGCCTTGAAATTTCACTGTCATGGACCAATGAAGTAGTAAGCACGATCTTAACCTTATTTTGACGCAGAACATACGAACAACGATCCCTCATTCCTGTTTCAGGCCCTGAATAGGCAAATAGTTCAAAGCCAAAAACATCCTGGTAAAAGAATGCTGCCTGTTTTGCATTGCCTACCCAAAACTCAATGTGGTCAGTGCCTTTTAATGGTAAAAAATCATTGTCCATGTATAAAAAAAGTTTTAGAAGTAAATTGTACTTTTAAAATACAAAAAAATAACTTGAAATCCATTTATTTATACGGTCAAAATACATCTAGGGCATTAAATTTTATGTTAGTTTTAAAAAATTATTGTTTAAAACAATTTGGACTAAATTGCATTTTTGTATTTGAGTTTTTAAAGAAGGGTAATGAAATAATAATCATGGCCGGTCCATATTTTCAATAAATTGAAAAATAGCTAAAAAATTATAATTATTTCATATAAGTTTGTTCATGCAATCATTGATTCGGCTTTCTTAAGGAGCATGAATATAAATGGTTCTATTGGCTGAAGGACAAATTGTTTTTACTATGAGCAGCAGCAGCTTATAAAAAATTTTATAAAAATGGATATCAAAAAATTAGATGCGGCATTGCTGGAGATAATCGAAAAGAAGAACCAGTTGACAAAATTAGATTATAGTGACCTTACTTACGACACAATTGAGGAGGAGCTTCACGATCTTGAAGATGATTTTATAGAAGAATATGGGTCTTTCCTGGATGACGCCCTTCATGTAGTGCATGACGAGTATTGTCCGGACAATGATGTATTATTGCCCATAGCTTACCTGGCCAATAAATATGTTGAAAACGGAAAAAGAGAAGACGGAAGCCCTATTTTCTCGGCTGCCCCCAACGAAGGGGTAATTGTTGATGTAGATGACTTTCCAGAAAAGGTTTGCAGGCTTGTTTTTGAACCAGGCCCCCTTCGGTTGATAATGAGGGTAGATAAAGGAAAATCTATTGAAGTTTGGAAAGCTGAAAGTTAAAATTTTACAGCCATTGCAATGTTATTGAATTGCCATGGCTGTAATTAAAATCCCAGTTTTTCCCTCACTTTAGAAATAACCTCCCTAGCAATTTTCCTGGCTTTTTCCTCACCTTCTTCGAGCTTTTTGTTAAGCTCGCCACTATGTGCCATATAGTAGTTGAAAATCTCCCTTTCATTACGGTACTTGGTAAGCAAGTATTCCAGTAATTCTTTTTTAGCATGTCCATATCCATAGTTCCCTGCCAAGTATTTACTTTTCATTTCTGCAGCTTCAGAAGGTGTGGCTATAAGCTTATAGAGGATATAGACCGTATCATTGTCAGGGTTTTTTGGGGCTTCAATGGGCGTGCTGTCGGTTATAATCGACATAATAGCCTTTTTTAGCTCTTTTTCCGGCAGGAATATATCAACAGTGTTTCCATATGATTTGCTCATTTTTTGACCATCAGTTCCAGGGATTGTCATAACAGCTTCATCTACCTTTACCTCTGGAACCACAAATGTATTGCCATAGGTATTGTTAAAGCTGCTGGATATATCCCGGGCCATTTCCAGATGTTGTACTTGATCTTTCCCAACAGGAACAAACTCAGCATTATAAAGGATAATGTCTGAAGCCATTAAGACGGGGTATGTAAAAAGCCCGGCATTTACATCGGCAAGCCTGTCAGCCTTATCTTTAAAAGAATGAGCATTGGCAAGCATGGGGAACGGAGTGAAGCAGTTTAAGTACCAGGCAAGCTCACAAACTTCAGGTATCATGGACTGCCGGTAAAAGATATTTTTGTCTGTATCAAACCCAAAGGCAAGCCAGGCTGCAGCTACTGCATTAACATTGTCTTTCCTGATCGAAGCATCTTTTATGGTAGTAAGTGAATGCAGGTCTGCAATAAAAAATAAAGATTGATTGTGGGTATCTTGCGATAGTTTTATGGCTGGCAAAATAGCCCCTAAAATATTGCCAAGATGTGGCCTTCCTGTACTTTGGATCCCTGTTAAAATTCGTGACATCGTTTTGTTTTTTGCAAAAATAACAAATTATATGGTCGATCTTACATATACAAAGGGTGTACTTTATAACTTCTTAGAAATAGGTGGTGAAATTTGCCATGAATAATTTTATATTTGGAAAACATTATTCCGGATTTCCTTAAAAATAATTGTATTCTTCTTCGTTATAAATTACTAAGAAATTTTATACTAGGTAAAACTTAGACAATACGTTCCCTGAATTATAGTATTATATGATCAATAAAATATTTTTATTTTCCTTCATTTTCTTCCTCTTATTCCAACAACTTCTCATGGGCCAGGACATGCCTGTTATGAGTTTGACTGAAACAAGGCATAATTTTGGGTCAATAAAAGAAAACAATGGCATTGTGAGCCATAATTTTGTTTTTAGGAATACAGGAAAAGCACCACTTATCATTCAGGATGTGTCGGCTTCTTGTGGATGTACTACCCCAGAATATACCACAGATTCTATAATGCCAGCGCAAATAGGTTTTATAAAAGTAGCATATGATCCTTACAATCGTCCCGGTCCTTTTAATAAATCCCTTACAATTACTACAAATGCAGACCCATCAATTATGGTTCTATTTATTGAGGGTAATGTAGTGCCTCATAGCCAAAACCGGAAGAAAGAATTTCCTGTAGCAATAGGGAATCTTAGCTTTAAATCAAAAAACATTTATATGGGAAATATTTCCACCAAGGAAATGGTAATCAAGAATGTGGAAGTATTTAACAATGGCAGTAATCCAATAAAATTTTTAAATAATTTTGATGCACCTCCTTATATTAAATTCAATTTCAACCCATTGGTTGTTCCTCCAGGTGAGGTAGGTGAGGTGAGGATTTATTACGATGTAAAATTTAAGAACGTATTGGGCTATGCAAATGACAATGTAGTTCTTTATACCGATGAAGAAAATGACGATCGTAAAACGCTGAATGTTATTTCTGTAATAGAAGAATATTTTCCCGAATATACACTTTCGGAGCTTGCAGAAACGCCCAGGATTATGTTTGAGAAAGTAATCCATGATTTTGGTGTGATCTCAAAAAGAGAAGCAGTCACTACCCAATTTGTGTTTGCCAATAATGGAAAGAAAGATTTGCACATCCGAAAAATAGCTTTAAACTGTAGCTGTGCAAAAGCTTATTCCGATTCAGATGTTATAAAGCCAGGGCAGAGCAGCAATATAACCGTAACATTTGACCCGAGCACCCGAGGTGGTTTTGAACAAAAAGTGATAACTGTTTTTTCCAATGACCCTGTTGGAAAAACCCAAAAATTGACAATAAAGGCTACTGTAAAGGATTAGCTTTTTTTGTTTGCTGCAATTGAATCAAAAAACTACTCTTCCAGTAAACTGTCATCTTACCTGCAAGTGACGTAATAGTACTTCTGGTTAATGAGCTTCTTACAAACCAATCTCTTAATGATCTTTAAAATTAATTGCAATAGATTTTTATGCCAAAAAAGGCTTCAAATATAAATTTGATGTACTCCAACTTGTTATGAAAAAGTAATTAATTGCTGTAGAAGATAATTTCCTTTGTTTGGTTAGAAAATCTCAAACCTGATTCTAATTCAATTTCAACCATAAATGCACCTTTTTTAGGAATGTTTTCATATTCTACCAAATCAAACCTAAAGTATTGGGCTCCACTAATATTTTCTTTAAAATATTCTTCCAGTGTAATTTGTTTATTATCGTAATATGAATATGCGCGGAAAAGGGCTGAAATATTTATATGCTCATCTGTTTCAATATCAACTAAGAAAATTTCAGCCATGCTAACTTTGTCAAGGTAATTAATTTGATCCTGGTTACATTTACAAGCCATTGCAGGGCTAAACCCAAAGTTATAAGTGGGCTGAAAAACATCACTTACTTTAATTCTTTCACCATCTACGGCAACTTGTAAACCAAAAGCATTTAGAGGTACACTGTCTTCAACGATTATATCATTAAATTTTGCTGTATTTAAAGGCGTTAAATCCACCGAATTATAATGAATTTCGAAAGTTTCCGGTTTTGGGCAATTGCATGGCATGCAGGATGCCAATACCTGAAAGACAAAGATAATGGTCATGGAAACAAGTATTTTAATGGTCATATGTTCGTCCTATTTATAAAAATTAATTATTTGTGTTTGCTCTGAAAGGATCTTTCCTGATTCCAAAAGTACATCAACAACAAAAACAGCCGAATCAGGGATTTCCTGGTACGCTACCAAATCAATTTGAAAACCATTCAGCTCATATACTTTTTCTTTAAAATATTCATCCAAAGAAATAGGCTTATTCTCATAATAAGCATATGACATGAAGTTGCTGGTTACATCTATTTTTTCTTCGGTATCATTTCCAATGAAGTATATTTTAATATTGCTAATGGGGTCAGGGTATTCATGAACATCACCCACGCAAGAACATGCCATGGCCGCACTAAACCCAAGATTTTGTAATGGCTTTTCTGCGCTACTGATTTTTATCCTATCTGAAAGAACAGAAAGCTCTATGCCAAATGCATTTTTATGGACAGAATCTTTTACAACCTCTTTATTTGGGCCGATAGTATTATAAGCAATTATAGAAGCAGAATTGTAATGAACCTGGAATTTTTCTGATTTGGGGCATTCGCATGTAGGGAAGCAAGAACCAAATAATTGAAACAAAAAGATTGCCGTCATGGCAAAAATTGCTTTTTTTATCATGTAATTGTTTTTGAATTTTTTAGATATACTTTAATTATACATTTTAAACAAAAGCAGGAATTCCGGTAATTTCATTTCCCAGGATCAGCAAATGAATATCATGAGTGCCTTCATAAGTTATAACAGATTCCAGGTTCATCATGTGGCGCATGATTGGGTAGTCACCGGTTATGCCCATTGCACCATGTATTTGCCTGGCTTCCCGGGCAATTTCTAAAGCTACTGCCACATTATTCCTTTTAGCCAATGATATATGGGTGGTGGTTGCTTTTCCTTCGTCCATCATTTTTCCAAGCCTCCAGTTTAAAAGTTGTGCTTTGGTAATTTCAGTAAGCATTTCAGATAGTTTTTTTTGTACCAGCTGAAAAGAAGCAATGGGTTTCCCAAATTGGACCCTTTCCAAAGCATACCTTCTGGCAGAGTCGTAACAATCCATGGCAGCACCTATTGCGCCCCAGGCAATCCCATACCGGGCAGAGTCCAGGCACATTAAAGGTGCACCAAGGCCACTTTTTCCTGGTAGCAGGTTTTCTTTTGGAACCTTCACGTTATCAAATACCAGTTCACCAGTAGTACTTGCCCTTAAAGACCATTTATTATGTGTTTCTGGTGTAGTAAATCCTTCCATCCCTCTTTCAACTATCAACCCGTAGATCCTTCCTTCTTCATTTTTTGCCCATACAACCGCGACATCTGCTTTTGGTGAATTTGATATCCACATTTTTGCCCCGTTGAGCAAAAAGTGGTCTCCCATATCTTTAAATTTTGTTACCATACCGCTGGGGTTCGAGCCATGGTCAGGCTCGGTAAGGCCAAAACATCCTAAAAATTCACCTGAAGCTAATTTGGGCAAAAATTTCTTCTTCTGCTCTTCAGAACCAAATTTATAAATGGGGTACATTACCAAAGAGCCCTGTACCGATGCAGTAGACCGCATGCCAGAATCCCCCCTTTCGATTTCCTGCATGATCAGGCCATAGGAGATATAATCCAGTCCACCACCTCCGTATTCCACTGGAATAGTGGGGCCAAAAGCCCCAATATCCCCAAATTTTTTAACGATTTCATAGGGGAATGCTGCTTTTTGTGACCACGCTTCTATATTAGGGCTGATTTCTTTTTTTACGAATTCCCTCACAGCGCCTCGCACCATTTTTTGCTCTTCACTCAACAAATCATCTAATTGATAGAAATCAGGAGATTCGAATTTGTCATTCGAAGGTTTGGAGAAATTATTGTTTTGACTTTTTGTGGAAGCGGAGGTGTTCATAATCCTTTTGTTTAAATCAGATTTAAATTACAAATTTACATCTTTATAAGTTGTAAAAATGTATCATGGTTTATAAATGACAAATATTTTTATAATTATGTTCGTAAAAAGCTTTTGCATTAATAATTTTCAATAATATAATGAGCAACCAAGAATTAGATCCTCAGGTAGTACAAAAAATAAAATTATTAGAAGCAAAATATGCTGCTAGTGGCCAGGACCTTTCAACTTACCTGGAAGGTTTATTGCATGCAGATTATCTCAAGTATTGGGATTATATTAACCTTGAAACTTTGTTGAGCCTTCAAAGGCCTCGCACACGTTTTCCAGATGAAGTGATATTTATTGTATATCACCAGGTAACAGAGCTTTACCTAAAGCTTATGCTTTGGGAGATAGAGCAAATTTCTGATAGTGGTTCTTTGCCAACCCCAATCATCTTCCTTGAAAAAATCAAAAGGATCAACAGCTACTTTGACTACCTGGTAAATACTTTCGATACCATGTTTTACGGAATGGAGCATGAGCAATTCCTGAATTTCCGCATGACCTTAACTCCAAGCAGCGGCTTTCAATCTTTGCAGTTCAGGTTAGTGGAAATACGGAGCACCAGCATGAAAAATTTATTATCGCTGGATATAAGGAACGATGTGCAGGATGAAAGTCCCGAAGCATTATTTCAAAAGATATACTGGAAAAAAGGGGCAACAGAATCTTCCACTGGAAAGAAAACCCTGAGCCTCGTTCATTTCGAACAAAAATATGGTAAAATATTGCTTCAAAATGTAATTGATTACAAGGAGAAGAACCTTTGGAGCGTCTATAAATCCAATTTTTCATCAAGTGAAAACAGTGCAGAAATAATTCAGGCCTTGCGGACTTTTGATCAGCTTGCAAATGTTTTTTGGCCTCTAGCACATTATAAATCTGCTTTTCGATACCTTCGTCAAAAATCAGATGCAGTAGCTGCCACAGGAGGCACAAACTGGCAAATGTACCTGCCTCCACACTATCAAAAAGTGATTTATTTCCCCAATTTATGGTCGCAGGATGAAAAAGATAACTGGGGGAAACAATGGGTCGACAAAGAAGTTTTTGAAAAAGCCATTTAGGGAGGTTATGGGTTATAGGTGATGGGTAATGGGTGATGGGTTATAGATTATCAGTGATAGGTAATATTTTAGGGAATAGGAGATGGGTGATGGGTTATAGAAAAATAAATAAATATCCAAGAATTCTCTTTTCAGGAATCCTGTTTGCTTATGGTGTTAATCTGATTTGTATTAGTTAGGAAATAATATTATAGGTTATGAATATATAAATTTTTAAAAGAACTACCTGTTTGACAATGGTGTTATATTTTAAAATCAGCAAAAAAATTTTGTAAATAATAAAATCTATTTCCTGATAATATACTGAACATCATCATAACAGCAATGTCTAAATCTGCAATTTTCCTATAACCCATAACCCATAACCTAATCTTACCAAACC
>JALZND010000365.1 GCA_030857845.1 Bacteroidota bacterium
CATCTGCACAATGTCTTAGAATGACATGCTTGCCTATTTTTGTTATCTTTAAAAATTAACAGGATTAATTTTTTTACTGCCTAATAATTTTTATCATGTACCAGGACCAGAAAGCCCAAGAAGAAAAAATTGAAGAAATTATTGAGATTTTAGGGAAAGAAGATTTTGGTTTATTGCCTGATGGTGCTGCTTATTACGCAGAAACCAATCCCAATTTTTTTGTAATGGAGCCCTATAATGCGGTTTCATCCCTTGCTTTTCTTGTGCCTGTGGTTTATTTTTTGCTCAAGATCCGGGGCAAGTTCAAAAGTTTTGCGTTTTTAACCTATTGCATGCCCCTGTTGTTCCTTGGCGGGATTGGCAGCACTATTTTTCATGCATTCCGTACTTCCCCTCTTTTTCTTCTATTAGATGTATTGCCAATTGCTTTATTGACATTATCTGTAAGTATATATTTTTGGATAAAAATATTAAAGCAGAAGTGGCTGGTTTTTATAATGGTACCTGCATTTGTATTTATGAGATATTTGGTATTTATCCAATATAAAACAACAATGGCAATTAATTTCTCTTATTTAATTACAGGGATCATGATTTTTTTGCCAGGCATCCTGTTCTTACAAAAAACAAAATATCAATTTGCAGGAAAGCTGATATGGGCAGTCATGCTGTTCTTGTTGGCTCTTTTCTTCAGGAGGTTTGATTTTGAAGGAATGATATTATTGCCTATGGGCACACATTGGCTTTGGCATGTGAGTTGTGCCGCTGGGGCTTTTATGCTTGGGGATTATCTTTATCACCTGAAGATAGAACAGCTTAAAAACCCAATATTTAAATCTAAAATAATTAAGGGAAAAGGGCTTATGTAAACTTTTGGATTGTTTATTCACAATTAGGATAATGAATCAGGATTATCTTGGCTATGAGAGCAAAAAGAGTACTATGAATTCTTTTTTGGCTTATAATTATTGATATTCCACCTTACACCTTAATAACTTTATCAAAAACATTTCAAGTCTAATATAAATCCTTATAAAAAGTAATTTTTCGTATTACTCCACAATCAATGTTGCAATCATCCCCCTCTGCCTGTGATCTTTAACAGGACAAAATATTTGATAACGCCCGGATTGTGTAGGTGCTTTTACCAACAGCTTTCTTGATTGGCCCATTGCTACGGGTTCGCCAAAAGTAATGGGTGCTTGAGGAAGTTCAACATGGATGTTGTGGGCTTCATTGCCTCCGTTGACTAAATTTACATAAAATTGCTCCCCGGGTTTTGCAGTAATTTCCCTTGGAAAATAAACATGATCTTTTGCTTCCAATTCAATCACCCTTTCTACGCCTACTCCAGGAATTGTATCACTTTGTTCCCTTTCATTTAAAACAGCTTCATCCGTATGGCCCATCGTTTGCATATCACTGCTTCTTTGCTGTTCGGTTTTTCTTCCATCGCCACATGCTAAAAATGCAAATGTGAAGAATGCAACAACTAAACTATTTCTGGCATAAACTAATACAGGTGTCATGATAGCTTTATGGTTTTTGGTTATATTGCTATTTATCCAAGTCCTGATTGGGTTCGAAAATATATTGATTGCATCGAGAAATTTTTTATATATATCTTTCATAGTGTTTGGGTCTTATTTTATATATAAAAAACATGGTTTGTGCCTAATTGTTTAATTTACATTTTGCCTTGAGATAGATAGTATTGCAAAAGAGGTAAATATTTAACATTAAGAATAACATTACATATTTTATTTTTAACCAGTCTAATTTCTTTATTTTATAAAACTTTAAGATTCCAATCATAAATAATTTTGTATACAATTGAAGGTGATCAAACATCCGTTAATGCTTAAAAATGCTCGATTATATGCCTATTTGTTTATTTTTATTTCACTGTCCTTATTTAGCTGTGTGGAACAATATATTGATGATAATAGCCTCGAAATTTTTCCTCATTATTATGGATCAGATTTAGGAGTTACATATAGCCCAGAGTCTTCCATGTTCAAAGTTTGGTCGCCGGTAGCATCATCTATGAAACTTAAAATCTATGATGAAGGGAATGGCGGAAAGCTATTAAAGGAGCATTTTATGAATAAGCATATGGATGGCACCTGGGAATTTTTAGTTAATGAAGACATGAAAGGAAAGTTCTATACCTATCAGCCTATTATAGAGGGTAAAATAAACAAGGAGATACAAGATCCATATTCTTATGCTGTAGGCATAAATGGAAACAGGAGTGCTATCATTGATCTAAAAAATACAAATCCACAGGGTTGGGAAGATGATATTCGCCCCTCACTGGCTTCATTTACTTATATTGTACTTTATGAATTGCACATCAGGGACCTTTCTACAGACGCGGCTTCAGGAATATCTAATAAAGGCAAATATTTAGGATTAACAGAAACCAATACCACCGGCCCAGAAAAAGTTGTAACCGGATTGGACCATTTGGCAGATTTAGGGATTACTCATCTTCACATCCTTCCTGCATTTGATTTCGCATCTCTGAACGAGATAAATGAAAACAATAAATACAACTGGGGCTATGAACCTAAAAACTTTAATGTTCCAGAGGGTACTTATGCCACCGATGCCACAGACCCAGCTGTAAGAATCAAAGAATTTAAAATGATGGTTAAGGCCCTTCACGAAAAGGGTATTAGAGTTGTTATGGACGTAGTTTATAACCATACTACATATTCAAGGGAAACACCCTTTCAGGTGCTTATGCCAGATTATTTTTATCGCCAAAATTCTGATGGATCTTATTCAAACGGGTCAGGCTGTGGAAATGAACTTGCTACCGAACGAAGCATGGTCAGCAAATTTATTGTTGAATCCGTTACCCACTGGGCGAGGGAATATCATATAGATGGTTTCAGGTTTGACTTAATGGGACTTATTGACATCAATACCATGCAGGAAGTAAGTAAGGTGCTGAATGAATTAGACCCTACAATATTTATTTATGGCGAAGGCTGGACAGGAGGGGCAAGCTCCTATGCCCAAAGTAAAAGGGCCATGAAGGCAAACATCAGGGAGCTGCCTGGCATAGCAGTATTTTGTGATGACGCCAGGGATGGGATTAGGGGTTTGAACCATGATGCTGGTGCAAAAGGTTTTGTAAGCGGTGCCAAAGGCCTTGATGAAAGTGTTAAATTTGGAATTGTTGGGGCTACACTGCACCCACAGGTTGTTTATAAAAATGTAAATTATTCATCTTCTCCTTGGGCAAAAGAACCCAATCAGTGCATAAATTATGTGAGCTCCCACGACGACCTTACCTTATGGGACAAACTAAAAGCTTCAAGCCCTGAATCAGATGAAGGACAACTAATAAAAATGCAATTGCTTGCCAATGCCATCGTCCTTACTTCACAAGGGATCCCATTCTTACAATCCGGGTCAGAATTTTTGCATTCAAAAGGTTCAGATTCTAACTCTTTTGAATCACCCGATTCTGTAAATCAGCTGGATTGGAAAAGAAAAGTAAAGTATGAAAGGGTATATAATTATTACAAAAACCTAATAAGCTTGAGAAAGGCTCACCCGGCATTTATGATGAGCAATAAGAGTTTGATCCAGAAGAACCTTATATTTTTTACAGATGTCACCGACAACCTCATATTATATGAAATAAATGGGATGGCTGTAGGTGATAAATGGTCCAGGATTTTAGTTGCATATAATGGAAATAAGGAAGACCTCGAAATTAATTTGCCTGAGGGTAACTGGAATGTGGCCCTGAAAGGGGAGAAATTCTATTTAGATGAAACCGGGCCTTCCGTAGCAGAAAAAGCTATCATTCCAGCGACTAGTACATTAGTGCTGAGATTGGCTGAATAATATTGAGCAAAATTAAATTATAGCTTGCTCATTTTAATTAATCAAGAACGAATAATACAAATTGTAAAATTCCTTTGAACCAAAAAAGCAAAAAAAAAGAAGGCGTAAAGTGCGCCTTCTGAAAATATAATTCTAAAAAATAAATTTTAGTCTAAAAAATGCTGGCTTATCAGATCATCAAAAAATATTTATGCTGTAATGTAATATTAAATTAAAAAATCAGCTTAAAAAATCAGCATAAAATTTATAAATACTAATTATCCTTTTATTTGCACATTTAGTG
>JALZND010000366.1 GCA_030857845.1 Bacteroidota bacterium
AATGCAGCCTTTTAGCTTAAATACAGTAAAAATTTTAATCATTGGGGCTGTAGTCTATTCCATTACATTGTTGATACCTTATCAATATAATGCAATAGTGGATACTATGGTAAGGTCACTGGTAATCACAGCTGTTTATTCTTTATTGATTTTAAGCTTCAATGTTTCCACTGAAGCTACCAGCATCTACAACAACATCAAAAGAAGGTTAATTAAGGTCTTTGGATGAACTTAATTGCCCAAAGCTTTTCTGGAAATCCTGAAAAAAAGGAACGGAAGAAAGCCAAAACTAAAAACTATCATGCTTGCCAATAACATTTCTTCTGCAAACTGGAGGTGAAGGAGCTTGAAACAGACTGAAACACCAAGCAATATCGCACTTAAAAAGCCAAAGATTACCCTCAATTTATCTGGTAACATTTGGTGCAATTTTTTCCTAAAGTGATACATAGTCAACAATGGAATAAAAAAAAGCCCAAAGATCAACAAGCCGCCCATGAACAATTCATATCCTCCACTAATAGAAAGTGTACGTAGCACAAATCCTATACTTACAGCCATTGAGGCTGCCAAACCAATAATATACAATGCCTTTTTCATAAATAATACTATTTTGGGGTTTAATAAAAAATTGTTTCGTTTTGTATTTCTAATATACCTGTAGGGGCAACTTCTTGTAATGCGAAATCAAAAGTTTCATGAAAATTCATTCCATTCTTCATATGATGCTCCGTTACGCAACAGAAATGATCCAACAAATCTTCTTTAAGAAGCGGCAGATCTATTTTTGATTTAGATATTTTTGGATGGATATAATCCAACTGATCATCATTCAACATGATTTTTGGATTTCTGCATTTGGGAAGGCAATAATTTGAATTGTATTGATAAAATTTTTCAATTCATTGAACTGTTCTCCCTTTTCTTCAATACCAATTTCGGTAAGCCGATAATACTTCCTCACCCTTTTTCCTACCAGCTGTATTTCAACATTTACTAATCCATCCTGCAACATTTTATGGAGTGCTGGATATAATGACCCTTCATTAATAAGAAACTTCCCGCCGGATAATTCTTTTACTTTTTGCGTAATTTCATATCCATACATCCTTTCATTATCACTTAATAATTTTAAAATGATGGGAATTAAAGTGCCTTTAATAAGTTCTGTAGAATTCATTGAACAATATACATAGCTTCACAATGCAGGGCTTTTTATAAATATTATAATTTAGAAGAGATATAAGATGAATTGATTTCATTTCTTCAATTCGCCAAGTATATTTCAATTTATGAATTACATAATATGACCATTTTATGAGTCATACACTTTGTCACCTGCTGGCTTTTCTATTTTAACGATTTGTTGACTTGCTGAATTAACTTTTCCAATTAGCAAGTTCAGTTAATTTCAGATTTTTAGTTTTGTTTACCCTTGTCCATTTGATATACATTTTTGCCAATTTTTTTATTTTGAAAAATCAGGAACTTCAGCAGAAAAAATATCAATTAATGGACGGTTTGGCTGACTATCAGATGTTGCCTTTGTATCTTCACCATATTCATTTCTCACAATCTCATTAAGAGATTCTCTTAAAAGGTCTTCGATTACAGCTTTAGGAACATTGTCTATGAAGTCCTTTGTCCTTAAAATATTTTTGTTACCAAAAGTATGAAAAAGATTTTCTTGTTGAGCAGCTTGGCCACCTGGTGAATCGGAATCCAATAAAGCTGCAACCTTTAATTTATGAGCTTATATATTGCTGCCACGGCAATTAATATATAATACCTGTAGTTTTTTGTATAAAAATATCATAAATTAACATCGAATTGGTAGTTAATAATCATGGAAAAAAATTTTTCATCAATATTTTTTATTTTAATTTTTTCGACTTGTTATGGGCAAAAAGAAGCTAATTATTGGGCCTTTGGGGATAATGTTGGAATCAACTTTAATAACAATTATTTCTGCCCATTTAATGGAACAAATCTAGATCAGCCTGGTGGCTCTGCAGCCATTTCTAATCCTTTAACTGGAGAACTGCTTTTTTATACTGATGGAAGAAATGTTTTTAATAGGAACTTTAATTTTATGCCTAATGGAACAGGTTTGTATGGAGGTTTTCAAACTTCTCAAGCGGCACTAATTATACCACACCCCGGAAATAATGACCACTATCTAGTTTTTACTACCAGATCTTTTAGTGACTCAGTGGAGTTGTATAATGAGGGCCTTATAAATACCGGGCTTCACTATTCTATAGTAGATATGAGCGGAGATAACGGAATGGGGGCTGTAAGGAGGGATAGAAAGAACACCTTATTGCTCAAAAAAGCTACCGAAAAACTTACAGCTGTCCGTCATGACAACATGAAGGACTATTGGATAATATCCCATGAATGGGGTTCTAATAAATTTGTAGTATACCTATTAAATAGTAAAGGTGTTAATTTATCAGATTCCTTTTCTTTTGGAAACAGCTTTGGCCATTACGAAGCCCAGGGTTGGTTGCTGCCTTCTCCGGATGGGACCATGTTGGCCTGTGCGGTTTCTTCCCTCCAAAGTGAAACCGCCCCATTACAGTTACTTGATTTTAATTCCCTGACTGGAGAGATCTCCAACTATCGAGAATTAGGCGAGTACCCTCAGTTGAACGGCGTTTCTTTTTCCCCAGACAATTCGAAGTTCTATTTTAGTTATTTTGATACAGATCAAGATAACCCCACAGGAAACCTAAGCCAGATGGACCTTTCAGAAGAAAGCCTTGAAGCTATTATAAATAGCAAAACAGATATAGTTTTTCTGCACCAGATCAGAGATAATAGGGAAGTTTACGATACACTTTCCGGAGGGGCTTTGCAACTGGCTCCAGATGGAAGATTATATACAAGTCTTACTGGAGCGTATCTAACTTCTGAGGCACCTGAATCAGAAATAAATTACAGGATCTTTTGTATCAACAAGCCAAATCTACCGGGATTGTTATGTGAACCTTCTAATAGGAAATTCAATGCTATAATTAGAGCAGGAAATGGAAGTAGCTTTCCTAACTTTCTTCAACATACCTTCAACAACTTGGAACCTATTGATAATTTTGGCGAATGTAATGAAAAATGCACAGATCCAATTTCCATAATATATCCTAACCCTACACCAGGTATAGTAAATATAAACCTTAATAAAAATTGCTATCTAAATGGTTATTTAACTATTTATTCTGTTTTAGGTAAGCACTTAGGAATGTTTGAGGTTACAAATGATTCTTTTGCAATAGATATTTCTTTATTTTCATCAGGTTTGTATATGTTTGTTTTTCAATTTCCAAATAACCAAATTTCAAAAAAGGTCATAAAGCTTTAGAAGATCACAACATAGGACAGAGGCTCTTATGAGTAAATTAATAAATAAGGTTAAAATCTTAAGTTGTGCTCGCTTCTAATTATTAGTCAATAAATAAAATTACTAATGAATCTAAAACATTAGATCCATACCAATTCTGTTTTAAGTTAAAATTATATATGAAGCCTTATGGTTAAATATTCCTGCTTTGCCTTGAAAGGGAGAAGATCGGATGCAACTCAAGGAAAAAATAATGTTACCAAAAAGCTTTTTGGTAACATTATTTTTTATAGATTATTAAGGTGTTAAAATAAATATTTAAGGTATATAAGCTTGTCGCTCATCTATTGCATCGGTTAGTACTGATACACAATTATACATACACCTTGCACCAATTCTAAAATATAATTGGCTCAAGAAGTCGGGGCCGGCCCATGTTTTGATAGGTATGTATGCAACATACCCATGAGTATTAGGCATATCATAACATACTTGAGGTGGAACGTATTGATTATATACTGTTGCCCCATCTGCCGCTTTTATACAAAGCATAGATGGTCTAGCATCAATATTGCATCCGCTCGTGCCCGCAGAACAACCACTAACCGACACTCTTAAAAAGTAATTTGTATTAGGCGCAAGTACAGTAACGGTGGTATTTGACCCAGCCGATTGAACAATCTTTACACTTGCCATATAATACTCCCCAATCATTAGACCACGAACTACACTTTCTTAGTTGAAATTGGGAAAGTGTTATTATCTTTACAAAGTCAGTTTAAGCGGACAAAGGC
>JALZND010000367.1 GCA_030857845.1 Bacteroidota bacterium
ACCTTTTACAATTTTTTATAATTTTAGAAAAAAATTTATCTTGTTGATTTCGGACCAAAAATAATTAAATCTGATACTCATTTAGAGATTTTTGTAGTTAATGATTATTAAATAAATTATTTTTATTAACAATAAATTGTGGAAATAAAGAAATCTGGTTCTTTTTTACAAATCTATTCTGAAGCTTTTGTTTCTTTTTTAGCGCTACTTGCCATAACCATTGTTATTTATGCTGAGCTTTCTAAAAGGGCAGATGCCAAGTTGCATAAGTATTTTGTGGACAGGACAGAAAGGGCCGAATTTGCAATATTACAAAGATTAGAAAATCAAATACAGATACTAAAAGGTACTAGAGGTCTTTTTGCTGCCGTTGATACCGTAACAAGTGCCAGGTGGAAAGCATATTATGACAACCTTAACCTAGATGAAACTTTAGCAGGCATACAAGGGCTAGGCTATTCACCTTATATTCCAAACAAAAATATTCAAGAATATGTAAGAAAGGCAAAAAATGCCCAAAATGGGAAATTTATAATGTTTCCTGAAGGAGATCGGGACCAATATGTACCTATTTTATACTTAGAGCCCTTAAATAACAGGAATTCCAAAGCTATAGGATATGATATGTATAGCGAACCTGTCAGAAAACAGGCAATTGACAAAGCACTGCTGGGAAATGCTGCTTCTATAACAAGAAAAGTGCAATTAATACAGGAATTAAATGTTAATGTGCATCCCGGGTTCTTGATCTACCTGCCAGTATATAGGAATAATGCAGCCCCGGAAACAGTAGATGAAAGGCAAAAATTAATTCAAGGTTTTGTTTATTCACCGATAAGGATGGGTGACCTAATGAAGGTTACATTAGGGAAACGTTTTGAAGACATCCGCATAAGAATATATGATGGCGATGAACTGTCCCCTGAATCTATTTTTTACGATAATCACCCTGGCGAAGATTTTGAGGATTCTTATGTTAAAGTCTCGTCCTTAAATATTGCTGGAAATCAATGGAAGATTTATTTCTCTTCATTATCATCAATGGGGCATGTTTCTAATCAGTTGCAGCCTTTGGTAATAATAGGGGGAGGAACTGTTATAAGCGTACTGGCATTTTTTTTTATGTGGGCATTGGTCAATCAAAGACAATCCAATCAGCTTTGTGAGGTAATTACCGAAAATGCTACAGCAGGTCTGTTTATGATGAACGATCAAGGCTTTTGTACTTTTATGAACCCTGCAGCTGAAGCATTGACGGGTTTTAGTTTTGATGAAATTAGAAATAAAAAGTTGCATAATGTTATACATCATACAAAACCTGATGGTTCTCCCTACCCAATAGAGGAGTGTCCTATAGATAAAGCTTTGCCTACTAATAATGAAGTACGAGCGCATGAAGATGTGTTCATACATAAAGATGGAACTTTTTATAATGTATTATGTGCAGCAAGGCCAGTTTTTAATAATGGCGTGCCTGTTTCAACCGTTGTTGAGGTAAGGAATGTCACTGAAGAAAAACTTGCCAAACGTGAGATTATAGATGCCAAAGATAAATTAGAATTAAGTGAAGCTCACTACCGTTCTATAGCAGAAGGTATGCCAGTGCTTGTATGGACCGCCGCTACTGATGGCACCATTGAATATTGCAATAAAAGATGGTATGATTATACGGGTTATTCTGATGTCTTTACCACAGCTCCGGATTCAAGAAAAAATGTATTCCATCCTGAGGAAGAAGCCGAAGACCACGACCTGTGGATGAAAGCTGTTGCAGAATGTGCCCAATATGAAAACCAGCACAGGATAAGAAGGCACGACGGTCAATACCGGTGGCATTTGTCCAGGGCATTGCCCCTTAAAAATAAAAATGGGATTGTTCAAAAATGGTTTGTAACATCAACCGATATTCATGAACAAATGTTGCAAAATGAAGAGCTCCTAAAAATCAACAAAGACCTTGACAATTTTGTATATACTGCCTCTCATGACTTGAAATCTCCAATTTCAAACCTGGAAGGATTGATGCAATTGATTTTTAATGCCACTAAAGATAAATTGAAGGATAAGGAGTTGAAGCTCTTTGATATGGTTAATATTACCATTAACAGGTTTAAAAATACAATATTTGATCTAACAGAAATAACAAAAATCCAGAAGCAAACCTCAGAAGATATTGAAACTATTTATTTTGAAGAAAAAATTGATGATGTTAAAGTTCAGATCCAGAAAATGATAAATGAATCCGGGGCAACTTTGCTAGCCGATTTTAAAGTTCCTTCTATTAAGTATTCTAAAAAAAACCTTTACAGTATAATATACAACCTGATCAGCAATGCTATAAAATACCGCTCACCGAATAGGCCTCCTGTTATAAAGATTGAGACATACGAAGAGGGGGATTTTATAATTTTAAAGGTGCAGGATAATGGACTGGGGATAGATCCAGCTAAACAAGATAAATTATTTGGCATGTTCAAAAGGTTGCATGACCACGTAGAGGGTACAGGGATCGGCTTGTACATTGTAAAGAGGATCCTTGAAAATGCCGATGGGAAAATTGTAGTAGAAAGTAAATTAAATGAAGGCTCTGTTTTTAAAGCTTATTTTAAAAAGGAAACAAATTTGGTGTTTGCTTAATACATATGCCGCTTACTAAGCACCATTGGTAATGATTTTTTATGATTTTTTCAGCTCTGGCAATCCACTGTATTCGTTTTCAACTATTTCATATCATCTGGCAGGTCTTCAAGTGTACCTTAGCCCCAAATCTCTAATTTATTTTTTCTGCAAGATTAATAAATTTAATGCTGTTCAGGCAATTCACAAAGCTTCTTTTACATTTCAATAATCACGTGGTATGCCCCAATTACAACCTCAGTCATCTTATCAAAATCTAAAGTTTCTATTGTGTCTGATTTTTTGTGGTAATGAGGGTTCCTTAAAAATGAAGTATCATTGATCATTACTGCGTTGTACCCATACTTCCAATAATTTCTATGGTCTGAAAGGCCAGCCAGGTAATCTGTGGTAGGGAGATTAATTGATTGAACATCAATCTTTGCATGATTTTTCATTATTATTTTTACATTTTCCGTAAATCTTTCCTGCCCGGTTTTTCCGACAAGAATTACAAAATTTCCCGTACTCGGGTACAGTGATTTTAGGTCATCGGAAGGAAAGCCTTGTGAATTTGGCTTGTCAGAATAATAACCAATCATTTCCAGGCAAACCATATATTTAACTGCAATATTATTGTCATGTAAATATTTTGCATGAACGGCACTTCCCATCTGGTCGGTCGCAAAAAATGGCGGCTCTTCCAGGCTATATGCAACAAAATCTATCCGGTGCTTTAGTGGTTGTGAAGGATTGGCGACCATCCTTGCCAGTTCCATTAAACCTGCCACTGCGCTTGCATTATCGTCGGCACCGGGCTGGTCTCCCGCTACATCGTAATGTGCGCCCACAACTACCCGGGGCCCATCTTTAGGGCCAAATGTAGCAATAACATTTTTATATGTATTCCCATCTACAATGAATTCCTGGTAAACCGGGTTTCCTTCCAGTCTGTCAAATTCCATAAAAATATATTCTGCCACCGCATTCAGTGAGTTTACGTTTGCAAAATTCCTAAAGGGTCTGATACTGGTAATTTTTTCAACATCATTGTACAGTCTTTCTTTAATTTTTTCTAATTGCATAGGATTAATGTTTAAATCGTGTGAGGTTTGCCCACCTGCTAAATTTCCATTCGCCACCAATAAATTAAGCATGAAACCTATTAAGACCCATAATTTTGCACGAGTAGGTTTATTTTTTTTGAAAATTGATTTCATAAATGTTTTGGTTGGAATTTATTCTCCTATAATTGCTGTTTTATAACAAAAACAGAATGTAATAAATCCCGTTTTGATTTATAGCTTAAATAATTAAAAAAATAAATAAAAATGAAAACAGCAACATTTGGTGGAGGATGCTTTTGGTGTGTTGAGGCCATTTTCCAAAAAGTAGAAGGTGTGGTTTCAGTAGTTTCAGGATATTCCGGAGGCCATATTGACAAGCCCACTTACAAGCAAGTCACAAATGGAAATACGGGACATGCAGAAGTGATACAAATATCCTATAATC
>JALZND010000368.1 GCA_030857845.1 Bacteroidota bacterium
GGATTGATCATTTGGGCGAGGCTCAAAATCCCATGTCCATCCGGTCATGCTAAGGGAACCTCCGCTGCCTCCACCTGGAGTGCCATAAAGGGCGCGGGAATCAAGGGTACCCTTCGGGTCGCCTTTATCACCAACTTTATCTTTATTGTCGCCTTGATTGCTCGCGGCTGCTTCAGTACTTGTTCCAGCTTTTCCGTCAGCGCCAGCTGTTTTACTTTCCTTTTCAGCTGATTTTTTTTCTGCAGTTGGTGAAGGCGTAGCCTTTACCGGCTCTTTAACAGGCTGGGGAGCATCTTTTACTGGTTCCTTAACTGGCTTTGGTGTTTCTTTAACTGGTTTTTCAATTTTCTTGTCTTCCACAACATGTGGGCTTTCGGTTTCTTTTGCTTCTACTACTTCCTTTACTGGTGTAGGGGGTGGCGTTTCTGAAGGCTTCTGTGCGGCAACCTTTTCTTCAACTACTTCTTTGGCAGGTTTGGGTTCAGGTTTTGAATCTTCTTTGCTCTTGCTGGTATTTGCCGGTGTAGGCCTTGGATTTTCTGTAGAGCCTACTTTATCCAAACCAAAATTAAGCTCAATGCCATATTCCGGTAAAGGGGGATTTGGTGCACGCCAGGCCAAAATAAAAAAAAACAGGATGATCAAGGCAGTATGTATGCCTATAGAGACAATCATTCCTGTACGTTGATTCTTTTTTTCCTGTTCGCTCATTATAATATTATTTAATTAGGTTTGGTAGCAACTGATACTTTGGCTTTTAATGCTGTTGCAATTCCTGCAACATTAACAAAATGCTCAACCGGCACTGTTTTATCTACATGTAATACTACAACACCCTCTTCTCCTTTTAGTTCCTGGCTAATGGCACTTTCCAACCCGCTATAAGCTACTACTTTGTCGTTAACATAATATTTTAGGTCAGGTGTAATGGTGACGTTTACCTTCGGCAATACAATGGTAGAACTTTTACTGGAAGGAAGATTTACAGGAAGTCCTGATGGTGTAATAAAAGAAGATGTAAGCATGAAAAATATCAATAACAGAAAAATTATATCTGTCATTGATGACATGCTGAAACTAGAATCAACTTTATATTTGGATTTTAAACTCATTTTATCTTGGCTCTTGTAAAAGGTCAATGAAATCAATAGAATTATATTCCATTTTATGGATTACTTTTTGAACCTGCGAAACAAGGTAATTGTATCCAAGGTATGCTACGATACCAACCAACAATCCTGCCGCAGTTGTAATCATGGCCTCATAAATACCAGAAGAAAGTAATTTAGGGCTCACAGACCCTTCTTCCTGTGCTATAGCGATAAAGGCCTGTATCATACCTGTAACAGTACCTAAAAAACCTATCATCGGTGCTGCTCCTGCAATAGTAGCCATAAGGGAAAGGTTCTTTTCAAGTTTGTAAATCTCAATACGGCCTACATTTTCAATAGCTACTTCAATAGTTTTTAAAGGGCTACCAATCCTGGAGATACCTTTTTCTATCATTTTAGATATGGGGGTATCAGTTTGTGCACAAACCATCCGGGCCCCATTTATATCGCCATTTAAAACAAGGCTTCGGATTTTATCCGTAAATTGTATGGGTGTACCTGCTGCCCTCCTGATGGTAAGCACCCTTTCTACAAAAATGTAAATTGCCAATATGGACAATAAAAAGAGGGGAATCATGACGAAACCGCCTGCAAAAATAAGGTCCATTACTGATACTCCTTCAGGACCTGCAGTAGTGGTAGTATCTACCGGTGTTGTTGTGGTTATTTGTAATAAGTGCATATTAATAAGTAAGAACCCAGATTTGTTCGCCGTATGTTTCTTTAAAAGTTGTTATATTATTTGATGCTTCGTCGAATGTACCAAAATCAGCAACAGCAAGTTTATGGAACCTTCTGCCTCTTCCTGGCTTGATCAATTTGGCATCGATACCTTGGGAAGCTAATTTATCGGCATAATCGCTTGCATTGTCTTCATCAAAAAAGCTGCCCACAACAATATAATTTCTATGTGTTCTTCCTTCAATAATGGTTACGCTTCCCTCTTTTTGTTCGGCAGGAAATGTTTCAGCAGCATTAAAGTCAGAAAAATTATCAACAGGCTCTTCCTCTTCTACTACCTCAGGAACTTCAGGAACATATGGCACATAAGCCTGTTGTTCTACGGGTTCCCTTAAAACAAAATAATACAATGCCGCACCAAATATAAGTACAATTGCAAGTGCCCCTACTAATGCGGGGATTAAATTGCTCTTTTTCTTTTCCTGTTTATTAAAGACCTTTTTACTTACAGGTGGTACAAACTTTTCTTCTTCCCTAACGATAGGTTCGAAGCTTACCTCCGGCAAGCCGTATTCATCCGATCCTTTATCTAAATTGTACGGATCTTGAAAATCATTTTTGTTATCTTCCATTATCACAAAATTTTATCATTTTTATTTTAAAAATTGGCATAAATTTAAACTTTATTCCCAGCCTTAAAAATGCAAAGCTGCCAAAGAACATATTATGTAATTTTTAATGTTACTCTCCTTATTTATATTTATTAAAATGAATAAGAAGCACCTCCCATAACAACCAATCCCCTTGACGGATAATACAAATAGCGCTCGTAGTTCCTGGACAATATATTATTAAAAGATAGAAACACCGAAAATTTTTCTGAGAAAAGATAATCTGCTTTTAAGCTTAGGTCCACAATCCCCTTTAAATCAACAGCTTCATCAGTCATTAAATTTTTTGCCCTTATGCCGCCTAATAGATTTAAATCACCACTTAAATGAATTTTGTCAAAAATATTGTAAGTGCTCAGTACACTTAATTTATGTGTAGGTCTATGCCAGGGTTCTGCAATAACACTTGTACTGTAATCATATAAATCCCCTCTTACTGAAGTCCTGAAAACATCAGTTTTAAAGAATGAGATCTCTCCAATTAGATTTATCATTACACTTTTGGGATCGTATAAAATATCGAATTTACTTGAATCTGCTTCACTGTTTGTAAAAAAATGCATATTGTTATAGTTTCCTGCAGAAACCCCGACTTTAAAGGTAAGGCTTTCCATCAGCTTGCCTTTTATGCCCCCATAAAATTCCATGGATTTGTTTGTATGCAACAAATCAACACTAGGGGCAAGAAATGGATTTTCTGTAACAAAGCCTGCAAGGGAGGTTCTTTGGATGTCACCGTCCAATCCTGCATAGGCTGTAAATTCCGGGGCAATATCATACTCAACGTTTGCATGAGGGTAAAAATGAAGCTTTTCTCCTGCTTCAACAGCATCGTCTTCATAAACAAAATTAAATCCGGCCTTTATCCTGAACATATTGGTATTGATGATGAAGTGTGGCCTCACCCTAAATAAATTCCTGCTGTCTTTACCCAGCTCATAAGTGTAAGAAGTAAGGTAAAGATCACTTATTAGCCCTATCCCCAATTTATCGCTTATCTTAACAGTACTTTCCAGGTTAAAGCCTGCCTGATTTTCCCTGGCATCAAACCTGTCCATCATAGCAGTAAACCCTGCATTAAGTTTATAATGAGGAGTCTTTGGATTAATATTTTCTATTGAGGCGTCAGCACTGAATTTAGAAAATACCTGTCGGATATCAGACCTATCTATTTCCAGGATAGGATTGTAACCATAAAAATAATATTTATCCCTGCTGGCCTTTAAGTCACTGGCAAAGATGATATTTGGTGTAAAATATTTACCATTTAAATTTAAAGCATTTTCACTGTTCCCTGAATTTAAACCATCTACTGGTCCCTTTGCTGCGGCCCTATGTTTAAAATGTACACCATAGGCATAGTCCTTGTTCCGGGTGTTATTGATAAAAGCTTCCCCATAAGTACTGAAATAATTACCGATACCACCTTTGACATAATTGGGGTATAGTTTTTCAGTGGTTTCGTCTTTAATAGTAAGTACCCTTATTTTAGGATCAAGGTCCCTTACAGAATAATTAAAATTCCTGAATTGGTAGTTTTGTTCTACCTTTTGTGGTTGGATGGGTGGAGGTGGCACTTTTTCAAAATTCCTGCTTGCTGGTGGCAATTCAATCTTCCGGTCCTTTTCAATTATTACCTCTG
>JALZND010000369.1 GCA_030857845.1 Bacteroidota bacterium
ATCTAAATGAGAAATGAGTAAATCCGCCTTTTCTTCATTATCGCAAGAATCCGTTGAAGCTTTAATTTCTTTAAATTGTAAAACCTCATGCTCAGAGAAGAGCTTTCCGTTGAGATGAGCACATCCTGTGGAAAGGCTAAATCTTGCTTCTTCCGCATACATCTCCATAACGGGGCGCTCTTTACCATCAATTAGGGTACCATCAAGCTCTTCAAGTACCCAGATGTCGTGTAACCTGTAGTCCATTATATAATTTCCGCAACCTACAAAGGTCTTATAATTATTATCTTTACCTCTTTTAACTTCTACATTTACGCCATAGTCATTTGCTATCCCAGACATTGCATCAATGCACTCCTCTCTTTGAACCGAAACTTTCATCCTACCTGCTTCGGTTTCTAAGTCATAAACTTTTACCTTGCTCCCTGGTTCCTGAACAGGATCATTATGAGGCCCATTAAAACTTGTAAAATCTTCAACAAGTGATTTAAACCGGATATGCTCTTCTGATATTTCAACAGCCCAAAAAGGTTCTGTACCTGTTGCTTTAAAGTAAAACCGTTCGTTAAATTCTTTTAAGAATGGCTGGTTTGTTGCCGGCACCGTTTCGCCTTCATTTTGATTGTCTGAAGGTTGTCGGGGAGCACAACGGATGAAAAGCACTGTCGCCAGAGCGAGCACGGTATACTTGAAATTAAAATCCCATATTAGGATCCGTTGAAAAATAAGCATGAAATTCTTTTTCATTAACTGTTTTTTAAAACGGTGATTCAACCTACAAAAATAACGTAAATACACTACCAGTCGACAAACGAGATACCAAGGCCTACTGTAGTTTGTCTATGATTATAATCAATAAGTGTTTCTCCGTAACCTTCCGAAATTTGTAGCTGCCCTCTTAAATTTCCCCTAATAGGAAACACCCAATTGAGTTGCGCACTACCACGATTACTTTTTGCAAGGGAGTGTGTTGCCTGAAGATAAAATTGATGTTTGCCCTGATCGTAAACCAATGTTGCCTCGCCCCGCCCTATGTAATCTGTAATCATCGGGTTTTCGTCCTCCTCGTCTTTGATTCTAATCCATGGTCTCAGTGTAAGCTGCCAGTGTTTATTTTCAAACGACATGTGGAACATTACCCTGTTCCAGCTTCTTGATAAGGGCAATTCTCTTCCATTCGACTGATGATTAAATGCTACTCCAATTGTTCTTGTCATTAAGCCTCCCACTTTAATGTTGAGCGGAAAGTTTAAAATAAGCTCCGGCTCATAATTTAGTTCTCTAAAAGGGCGGGATATCTCTGTGTTGTAAATCTGCCAATGAGCTCTTTGAGTATACGCCACCCACAGGTCTCCATATCCCCAAAAAATGGATTGTAATACTTTAGATTTAAAGCTCAATTGCAATTTGGCTTCATAGTTATTATATTGAATAGGTGTGGAGGATGAATAAGCCGGGTTTTCACTGGAAGGTTGTTGGTTTGGATTGCTCGACCATCGGCCTGCAGTAATGTAAAAAGGTTTGTAGGATGTGAGAAGGAAGGTGCCTCTTTTGCTTGCCGAATCAAGTTCCCATCTTTGAACAATGTTCTTATTTGATGCTATGCCTTGCTTTTTGTTTTTTAATAAGGCCTGTGCGTGAACACTAACTTGTAAGATACAGAGGAACAGCAGCATTAAGAACACAATTTTTTTATTCATAGAATTAAATTTACTATTCCGATTGTTATTGCCTCTCTTCAAACATTTACTGAATTATAAGCTTTCAAAGCACTTTCAGTTCAAAGAAAATAAAAATTTATTTATCTTCTAAAAGATGGTAATCTATAGGTTTGCTGTAAAGCATTTATTATTATTTCTCAGGGTTTAAAATAGGCAAAAATTATCAAATTAGATCGCCATAAACAATTATTATTAAAGAAAAAGTTTCCCTCATGTTGTCGCAGGTTTTCCGAAGGGGGTCTGGTGATAGAGAAATGAAAGGGTTACAAAAAAAATACAGCAACCTTAGGCTGAGAACTTTGGCTTGAGAATCGATGATGCTTTGAGTGTGAAATAAATCAAAAATTTAGAATAACTAATTTCAAACCAAAAGTTACGCTTTTCAAACAACATATCTGATTTTTATGAGGCTTTGGTGAGGGTGTTTTTTTAAAGAAGTTAAAGGATTGCTATTGTTCAACAAAACGACCGTTAAATTGGTATAATAAAAACGAACGTTTCCTGAAACAGAAAACTACGGATTAACGACTTTATTTACATGATTATCCTGCAAATGTAAAAGAACTACGGTTATATTATCAAGATCTACAATTACTGAGGTAGAGTCACTTTAAATTTACTCCCTTTCCCTTCTTCACTTTCAACAGAAATACTGCCCCCATGATTTTCAACAATTCTTTTAATAATATAGAGTCCTATTCCAGTTCCTTCCACATGTGAGTGAAACCTCTTAAACATTGAAAACATTTTTGGGAGTTGGTGTTGTGGTAACCCAATTCCGTTGTCTTCAATATAAAATATAAAATTACCTTTCTCTTTATAGGCTCTAATGGAAATTAATAATTGCCTTTTATTGTCCCTATATTTTATAGCATTATTCAACAAATTATATATGATACTCCTTAAATTGCTTTTATTGAATAATACCTTATCAATCTCTATGTTTTCATGAATAATGGCATTAGAATCCTGAATAAACCTCTCTAAATCAAAAAGTACATCGTTTATAACACCTTTTAAAGAAATTTCTTCAGTTTCAACATTTAAGTCTTTTTGGACTTTAGTAATTTCTGTAAGATCATTAATAGTTTTATTTAATTTTCGGACAGATAATTCAATTAAATCAATTATATTCTCCTCTTTAATATTTAATTGGATACCAAATTCCTTTTTCATGAGGTAAATTAAACCTTCAAGGTTTGAAATAGGACTTTTAAGATCGTGTGATGCTGTATAAAGAAAATTATCAAGGTCAATATTTAGTTTGTTTAATACTTTGTTTTTATTAATTAGATCATGGTTCATAGTTAACACTTGATTTGTGCGTAAAACCACCTCCTTTTCAAGGCTTTCATTTAAATTTTTTAACTTTTCCGAAGTAGAATTAAGTTCTTCATTTGATGCCCTTAGTTCTTCCTCGGAAGCCTGTAATTCTTCAAATAAAGCTTCTATTTCCTTTTTTTGGTCTTGAAGAATGACATTCAAATCATCTTTCTCCTTTAGTATTCTTTTACTTTCAGATATGTCCCGTATTATCGAAGAAAAAAAAATCTTTCCATCTTCTTTCCAAAAAGATAGTGATAGCTCTATTGGAAATGTATTTCCATTTTTGTGTAATCCAATTATTTCAACTGTTTTACCAATAAGCTTTGGAACTCCACTATTTAAAAACCGATTAATTCCATTCTTATGTCCCTCCCTCAATTCAAGAGGAATCAAGATGCTCATATCCCGGTCAATCAAATCTTTAGGTTCATAACCAAATGTATATTTAATATTTTCATTACAATAAACAACTACATTATTTTCATCAATAATGAGTACGGTATCTGGGGTTGTTTCAAGCACCGACCTGAAAATATTATTTACCTTTATCATAATTATAATTAGATCAAATAATTAAGCATTATTTCTTATTTAAACAATGGCAGTTATAACGGCTAAATTATATTTTTTGAACAACATTATGCGGTTAACTTTAAAAGTTTTTCCAAACAACCGAAGGTTTTGTAAGATATTCCAAATTAACAACAAAAGTGGTTTGTTGTATAGATAAAAGTAGTATGAAAATCATGTTGATCTTTAAAAAATCTTTATACTTCATTAACTAACTTTACAAAAAAACTTGTGAGTATTTTTAGAACCAGGAGATATAAAATCACGAATCAGTATTTTATAAGCATTTCTCTTATTATCTTAGTTTCTGTTATATCTTTTTTTTCTGTTGAATATACAGGTTATAGAGTGGTAGCCCTCCTTTTATTACTTGTAGTTTCCATTCTGGCTATGCTATTCGACATATTTCCTGTTTTATTGACGGCATTTCTAAGTGCTTTGATATGGAATTTTTTTTTTATCCCTCCTATATTAACTTTCC
>JALZND010000370.1 GCA_030857845.1 Bacteroidota bacterium
GAACATTGGAAATTGGTACAACCATGAGTATATTCACAGCGACAAGAGCATGAAGAGCCGTGTGAGGTGAGAGTCTCACGCACGGTTCTGTGAGAACGTAGGGGTGAAATTCCCCTGCGTGACTCGATTGTACCACATTTAAAAATGACGATGAAACGATTAAAAATTCTGACAATCAGCATATTTTCTTTTCTCCTGATCGGATCATGTGCAGTTTTACCACCAACTCTCAATCAAGAAAATATAATTATCTCAGCTAATTGTAAATGGATTGGAAAAATGGGCCAAAAAACGCTTAGCGTAGGAGCTGCAAAACCTGTATTAAAGAATGTAAGCACCGGGACTTACTATAAAGTTCAATATAAAAAGAAGCCATATACGTTCTTTTATTCAGTTCCCCCGGGAGTTTATATAATTGAAGAAATAGTCCTCAATGCTGGGCAAGTAAAAGCGACAATGAATACTTCGAATTTGACAAATAGTTTTGAAATTAACCAGCCTGGCGTTTATTATTTAGGTGGGGTTGACATTATAGACTATCAAACCAGATTCGAATACAAAGTTCATGATAGCATTGCCGAACAGAATGACATGAAAGCGATAAGTCAAATTTTATCAGCGGAAACAAGCCTGACAGCACCAATTAATGTCAACTTAGTTGAAGGGATTTTTATAAAAGAAAGATGGGAACGATAATGTAAAGAAAACGTGGTACAACATTTAGCCGAATAGCGAAAAGCCTTCATAATAAGCCCGATACATGCGATGATGTATTGGGCTTTTTTAGTCGCTGTTGGCTGATCACCCCTGTTTGGGCCTTTCTTTTGCTAGGTGGTTTTCTAAGTATATGTTCCATTTGTTTATTTTACATTTACTTTCTTTTCATTTTTTTTAAACATTTTTTTCACTACTGGACATAATTACACTTACCCATTTTGGGAATTTTGTATTAATCATTTGGCCTTTCATTGAAAAATTTTCTAACTTTTTTTTTATAAATACCTGTAATAAAATTTTAACTTAGAATAATGAAAAAACGCCATCAGGTAACTCAAATAGTTTATCTATATTTTTTAGGTAAAAGTACGCCGCATACTTCGAATTTTATTTTCTAAAATGTTTGTGATCAGCTGGCATGATAAATCAACATCTTATTTAAGGCATGTTTTGCAAAATAAACTTTCAATTTTTAAAAGAGAAAGAAATAAGATTCCCTTATAATAATTAAAAAATATTTGAGCTAATTGAGTGATTATTAACTTATTAAAAATTTAATTTTTGGAATATCACCATTAGAAATATAAGGTTGATTTGTTGGGGTAGGATGGTTTTATTCAGTAAAAAAACCTAAAAATGAAAGTTGATCAATCTGGTATTTTGTAATATTTACAAAGATTATCAAGCTGGTTTAAAACTAACAGTATATGCATTTGAAAAAGAAAAGGGTTTTTCTTCAAACTTAATTGTATTGGAAAAAATATAAACATCAAGCAATTGCATTTCAAACTATTACTTGATGTTATTCACAGCGATTTTAACCCAATTATACCTTAAGGTCATTCATTACAGCATTTATTTTTTCATCCATCATTTTGTTTGCCCTATCAAAATCACTGCTGCTTTCCAATGATCCATTTACGCTGCAATAAAATTTTATTTTTGGTTCCGTCCCAGAAGGCCTCGCGGAGACAATTGTGCCATCTTCAGTAAAAAATTGAAGTACGTTAGATGAGGGGAGATCAATTGGAGATCTTTTTCCACTGGAAATCTCAAGTTCTTGCCTTGACTGGTAGTCATTGATGGTTTTTACTTTTGAGCCTCCAAGTATTTGGGGTGGTTCGTTCCTGAACCTTTCCATCATAGCCTGGATTTCTTCGGCACCACTCTTTCCGGTTTTAGTTATAGAAACCAGTTTTTCTTTATAGAAGCCATATTTTACGTACATCTCCAACAGGGCTTCAAATAAACTGCTGCCTTTGTCTTTATAAAATGCGGTCATTTCAGCTATCATGGCACATGCTACCACAGCATCTTTGTCGCGGGCATGCTCGCCAACTAAATAACCATAACTTTCTTCACCACCTGCAATAAATGTTTTTTTGCCTTCAAGTTCTGTCATCAAGGCACCAATATATTTAAAACCCGTAAGCACATTATAACATGCCACCCCTTTGGATGCTGCTATTTTATCGATCAGGTATGTGGTTACAATGGATTCATTGCCAGTTAGTTTTCCGTTTTTTTCCCAGGCTGTAAGCATATAATGTATGAGTAGCACACCTGTTTGATTGCCATTCAACAGGATAAATTCATTTTTGTCATTTTTTACTGCAATTCCCACCCTGTCACTATCAGGGTCGGTAGCCATAACAAGGTCAGCATCTATTTCTTTAGCTTTTTTCAATGACATTGTCAGTGCTTCGTGTTCTTCTGGGTTAGGGTAAACAACAGTAGGAAAATTGCCATCAATGGTGCATTGTTCTTCCACCAAAACAACATTGGTAAACCCATAAGCTTTTAAAGCATCCGGTACTAAAGTGATCCCTGTGCCGTGGATCGGTGAAAAAACTATTTTTAGGTCCTTCTGCCTCTGGATGGCATCTTTGGAGATTGAAAGTGATGCAATAGCTTTTAGGTAAAGTCGGTCCATTTCTTTGCCTATAGCCTCTATATTTTCCCCTCTTCTGGTGAATTTCACCTCATCTACATTCTTTATTTTCATTACTTCCTCAATAACCTGCTCATCGTGTGGGGCTATTAATTGTCCTCCATCGTTCCAGTAGGCTTTGTACCCACTATATTCTTTTGGGTTATGAGAAGCAGTAAGCATCACCCCGCTATGGCAGTTAAGCTCCCGAATAGCAAAAGACAATTCAGGGGTGGGGCGAAGGCCTTGAAAAAAATACACATGGATATCGTTGGCTGAAAAAACTTCTGCAACTATCTGGGCAAAATTTTCAGCATTGTTTCGGTTGTCGTGGGCAATTACAACTTTAATTTTTTCATCTGGATAAATCTTTTTTAAGTAATTGCTCAACCCTTGTGTGGCAGTACCCAAGGTATATTTGTTTATCCTGTTTGTTCCTATGCCCATGATGCCTCTAAGGCCACCAGTTCCGAACTCCAAATCCCTATAAAAAGAATCGGTTAATTGTTCGTAAGCTTTTTGATTTAAAAGTTGTTGCAGTTCATTTTTTGTTGGTTCATCATAATTGCCATTCAGCCAATGTTGTACTTTATCGGCCACAGATTGATCTAAATACTGCATAGTTCAAGAGGTAAAAAAAATATAGTTGAAAAATTTTAAAAACTACAAACACAAAACAAAAATAGAAATTATTGTTTAAATCTTCAGTAACTCATATAATATTTGAAATAAGGATACTGAAATTAGAAATTGTATGGATTTCGGGTATGTATTACGATTTAACCCTCAAATTGGATATAACCTAATACACATAAAAGCTATTGGATTTTAATCAAATGGACAAATATTATCAGGGTAAAAGCAACTTTGGATATAGGATACAATTCAATAGAAAACCCTTCAATATTCTATATTTTTTTAAAGATTATAACCCTGTTATTGTCTTGATATAATTTTTCAAGGCCTAGAATATTGGAAATATATGCAAAAGTGATGGTATGAAAAAAGCTCACATGTGTTGGGTCATTTTTATAATACCATGTCTTGAATTGATCCAATGTTTCCCATCTTTCCGTCATTATAGTTAAGGTACCATTGGGTTTTAACAGGGATACTATTTTACGGATATCGGCTGAAGGATTGAAGAAATGCTCAATGCATTCTGTGGCAAAAATAAAATCATAGCTTTTTAGCGGATGTTCAAATCTAAATAATGGATCGAAATCAAAGCATGTAAAACCTTTTTGCAAAAGTATTTTTGACAAGGTAGGGGATGGGCCACAACCATAGTCAAGGCCTTTCATAGCTGTATTTAATAAAGGCAAAGTTGGTTCAATAGCCCTATTGAGAAATGTGATATATCCTGGCTGGTCTATGCCATTGTGGTGGTGCCCATACCTGGAGGTTTCGGTTTCTTTATCAAGATAGAATTTGGGATGTGCA
>JALZND010000371.1 GCA_030857845.1 Bacteroidota bacterium
CTACAAGTAATTACAATAACGATATTCAGAAAGCACAAAAATATAAAGTAGCAGGGTTTGTAAACAAGCCTCTGACAGAAGACAAATTTCTTGAAATTTTGAATCATCATTTATAATAGGTGTGACAAAAATTAGAACATGTGGTGTTTTTTTTTATTGTTATTGAACTTATATCATAAAGTTTCCCCCTGAGAACCGGCCATTAAATATTGATAGCCGATCATTATATGGTTTTTTATATGAACTTAACATCATAGTCATGATATGCTTTTAAATTTTGTGTTTAGTTATGTGTATTTGAAATAAATTATAAAGTAAAATTGATTGATTAATAACAAAAAATATTTTTTAATTAAAATATGAGGAAATTGAAAAAGGTATTTTTAGTAGATGATGACGAAACAAGTAATTTCTTAAACTCGCTCCTGATCAGGAGCATGAAAATTACGGACAAGGTAGAAATAGCTAAAAATGGTAAAGAAGCATTAACAAAATTCGTTGCGTTTAAAACGCACAATGGCAATGAATTTCCTGAGCTGGTACTTTTAGACATCAATATGCCTGTTATGGACGGATTTGAATTTCTTGAAGAATTTGAAAAACTATATTCTGTTAACCACGAGGAAATAAAAATAGTGATGCTTACAAGCTCCAATAGCCCTAAAGATATAGACAAAGCTAAAAGATTTAACATTGCGGGTTATATAAATAAACCCCTTACTGAAGAGAAGCTTCAAAAGTTGATTTAATAAAATTATTTGTCAACTCCAAGACTTTTGTAAAACTCATGAGTGGATATTAACTGAAATTTGCTAACATGAATAATAAAACTATTCCCAAAGAAGCATTTCCCAAGTTAAAATCCTGTGCCCAATATTTACTAGATCACCACTTCAACGAAATGGCACTTGAAAATGTGCAGTTCTCAAAAAAATTGGGCCTTCCAATATATACAAAGCTTGCCATCAATAATGGCCAAGATGTTGAGATTCACATGAATTCTTTTCTTCATGGTTTCCTTACAACATTATCAAATATCTCCCAAGAAAGCACAGCCAATATATTTCCTCAATGGACAGGACAAATTTTGTATGGCATAGCTCCTTATCAACTGGAACTTTCAGATATTAGCCTTGGGTACAGTATCAGGAAGCAAATTTTCCTAAAATTTATATCCTTTTATACAGTCGAAATTGATGAAGCATTGTCCATCATTTTTGAGTTGGAACAATTGTTTGGTCGTTTAGAAGCTTTCGAATTACAAGAACTTCTTAAAGAAACCAAAGAAGAAGCAAATGGCAAATCATTTAATTTTGAAGAAACACAGGAGCTTGAAAAAATAAATGAAGAACTCAAAATACAACTCAGTGCTATAGTTGAAATAAAAAAAGCCTTAAAAATAAACGAAGAAAGGTATAAGCTCATCTCAGAAAATTCTTCCGATTTGATCTCCACGCACAATAATGAAGGCGTATTTTTACATGCATCTTCCTCTTGCTTTTCTTTATTGGGCTATACCCCTGATGAACTGGTGGGTAAATCAATCTACGATTTTTTACATAAGGAGGATTTTAACAACATAAAAGATACCCTTCAAAAAATTTGGGAATATAAATCTGTTTCCATGGCCACGTTCCGTTTTAGGAACAAAAAAGGGGGTTACAATTGGTTTGAATCAACAGGAAAAGCCATAAAACAAAATTACAACAATAATATTGCGTATTTACAAGTAAGCTCACGCGACATCACAAAAAGAAAAAAGGCCGAACAAGACCTAAACAAAGAAAGACAATATTTATTGGCTGTTTTGGAAAACGTAAATGATTGCATTATAGCCTGCGACAAAGACGGGAAAATTTCATTTTTCAACCAAGCGGCGCGCACCATCCATGCCCTTCCTGAAAAAGCCATTTCACCTGATCAATGGGCTTCTTATTACAACCTATATTATGAAGATGGAACAACCATGATGAAGAAAGAAGATATACCTTTATTTAGGGCGCTCAGAGGGGATTTAGTAGATAATGTCATTATGGTTGTGGCACCAAAAGGAGGTAAAAAAAGAACCCTGTTGGCAACCGCAAAACAAATTATCACCTCAGAAAATCGTTTGAGCGGAGCAGTGGTAGGGCTGCACGATATCACTGAAAAAAAAGAATGGGAGCAAAAATTAATTAAAAAAGAGGCTCTTCTTGCCGAATCCCAATCCATGGCCCACTTAGGGAGCTGGGAATGGGACCTGGAAGCTGATACCATCATCTGGTCTGATGAATTGAAAAATATTTTCCAATTTAGCCTGGACAATAAAAAAAACAAGCTCTCCACAAAACCTTATATGGATTTTGTTCATCCTGATTATTTTATTGAAGTAAAGGAAAAGATGAATAAGGTAATAGAATTTAAAGAACCTTTTACCTTGGAGCATAAAATTTTATTAAAAGATGGATCAACACGTTGGGTACTGGCAAAAGCTAAACTTTTAAACCTTGAAAATCATAACATCCTTTCAGGTATTTTACTGGACATAACAGAATTAAAGACCGCTGAAATAAAAGTTAAAGAAGATAAACGGCTGATACAAAATATTGCAAATGCCAGCCCAGACCTTATTTACGTACATGACCTTTCGCTTAATGCTGCCATATACAAAAGTCGCGATATTTCCATCACTTTAGGTTTTGAGCCTGAAAAAATCAATTTTAGCGATATCAGTTCTTTTAAAGATTTAGTACACCAGGATGATTGGGAAATAAAAGAGAACTATGATTCCAAAGTACTTGAGTTGCCCGATCAGGAATTTTTGGAAACGCGGTACAGGCTTAAGGATGTAAACAAACAATACAGATGGCTTTTATTTAGAAGTACCATATTTGCAAGGGACGAGAGTGGCAAGCCACAACAAATTATATATATAGTACAGGAAATTACTGATAAAATAAAATCAGAAAATGCAGTAAAATACCGGGAGGCACAGCTGCTTGAGGCCCAAAGATTGGCAAAAGCAGGAAGTTTTGAATATGATATCAAAAAAGATATCCTTACCTGGAGCCCGGAAATGTATAGGATATTTGGCCACCAGCCCAACCTGATCTCAATTACCTATGAATTATTTGAAAATAGCCTTCACCCTGATGATAAGGAAAATGTAAAAAATGCCATAAAAGAAAGCATTGAAAATTTTAAGAATTTTGATGTTGAGCATAGGATAATCCTCCCTGACAACTCACTAAGGCATATCACTACACGTGGGAGGTTATTTATGAACAAAAAGGGAGAAGCGGCCAAACTTTTGGGGAGCACCATGGACGTTTCAGAAAGAAAACATTCAGAAGAAGAGCTTCAAAGAAAAAACCTTACGATTTCAAATGCATACCAAAGACTAGAGTCAGCCCAAAAAGACCTGCACAGGATCAACAGCAAATTGGAAGACATGGTAAAGGATAGGACCAGGCAGCTTTTGAAAATTAACAAAGAACTTAAATCAAAAAACAAAGAACTGCTGGTTATTAACTCAGATCTTGATAATTTTATCTATACGGCTTCACACGATTTGAAATCGCCCATTTCAAATATGGAAGGACTTATCAATCTCCTGACTTCGGAAATGAAAGGGAAGCTGAATACTACGGAGGCGGAAATCATGAAAATGATTTCCATTTCAATCAATAAATTTAAAAAAACAATTCAAGACCTGACAGAAATTACTAAGGTACAAAAGGAAGTCAATGAAAAATTGGAAGTAGTTTCATTCCAAAATGTTTTGAATGATATAAAATCTGATATAAATAGTTTAATTTTGGATTCAGGAGCAAAAATTATTTCTGATTTTAAAATTAAAGAAATACCTTATGCCGTAAAAAATTTACGAAGCATTATTTATAATCTCCTAACTAATGCCATAAAGTATCGTTCTTCAGATAGGACCCTGTTGATAGAACTAAAAACAGAATTAGATGGCCATTATGTAGTTTTTACTATTGCTGACAATGGATTGGGCGTGCAACCAGAACATAAAGAAAAATTGTTCAATATGTTTAGAAGATTTCATACCCATGTTGAAGGTACAGGAATAGGGTTGTATAT
>JALZND010000372.1 GCA_030857845.1 Bacteroidota bacterium
CTCCTGCCCTGATGTCGGGTGAGGTCATGTTGATGCCTTTTAAGTTATACCGCCTGTCAAGGCCAATTACGGTGGCACGGTGTGGATCGCATAAAATGATTTGTGCACCCATATCTATCAATTTATCTACAAAGAACAAACGGCTTTCAAACATCTTTTGATGGATCAAAACGGTTCCTTTGGCCTGTGTGGCTACTACAAGCACTATGCTGAGCAAGTCTGGTGTGAAACCGGGCCAAACAGAATCGGCAATGGTCATAATAGAACCATCAATGTAGGATTCTATCTCATATCTTTCCTGTGCAGGCACATGGATGTCATCACCCTGGATCTCAAGTTTGATGCCTAACCTACGGAAAACATCCGGGATTTGCCCCAGCATATCAAGCCTAACATTTTTAATTGTCAAAGCTGATTTGGTCATGGCTGCCAATCCGATAAAGCTGCCAATTTCGATCATGTCTGGCAACATAGTATGTTCTGTGCCATGAAGTGTTTCTACACCTTCAATTGTAAGGAGGTTGGAGCCGATGCCGATAATTTTTGCACCCATCCTGTTGAGCATGCTGCAAAGCTGCTGAAGATAAGGCTCACATGCAGCGTTATACACTGTGGTAGTGCCTTTTGCCATTACTGCCGCCATTACAATATTGGCCGTACCGGTAACCGAGGCTTCATCTAAAAGGATATAACATCCTTCCAGGTTGGAGGCATCAATATTATAAAAGCTTTCCTTGCTATCATAATTAAACTTGGCACCTAATTTTTGTAAACCAATAAAGTGGGTGTCAAGCCTTCTTCGGCCAATTTTATCCCCTCCTGGTTTTGGGATGCGGCCTTTGCCAAACCTTGCTAGCATGGGGCCCACTATCATCACCGATCCCCTTAGCGCTCCTGCTTTTTTCTTAAAATCAGCGGTTTCTAAAAAGTCGAGGTTTATCTCTTTAGCCTGGATTCGGTAGCTGTCATCTTTCAATTTTTCTACCTTTGCCCCCATGCTTGCCAAAAGCTCAATAAGCTTTACCACGTCACGGATGCCAGGAACATTATGAAAGGTGATAGGTTCTTCTGTTAGAAGGACACCACACAATACCTGAAGTGCTTCATTTTTTGCACCTTGTGGGGTAATTTCCCCATGTAAGCGTTTTCCGCCTTGTACTTTGAAAGAAGTCATTAATTTTTTCTTCTTTTAATTTGGTTTGATTGATTATTTTTTCCTGCAATTGGCCTTTTTTTGATACCTGTGCCCCTCGGCCTTTCCCTGTCACGCTCCCTGTCTTTTTCACGCATGTCCCTACTTTCACGGGTGTCGCCCTTTGTGTTGCTTTCAAATAAAGAGTTGGCCTTAACTTCCGCTACACTTATATCAAGTTGGTTTTTAGACAAAAGCCTTATATGTTCTACAATTACTTCTTCATCTATCACTTCTTTGTTCCATACTGCATAAAAACCTTTCATAAGCCTGCCAATGAATTTTACAGCATTAGCCTTTTCTTCAGGGTCTTCCAGCTCTATAGCTTTTTGGATAAGAAGTTCTACATTCCTGCCATAATGTTTGAAGCTAACATTATTGTTGTTGTAGTCCATCCTTTTGGGTTTTTTGCCCAAAAGTTCTTTTTCAGGCATAGGAAAAGGGCTGTCTACCTCAAGGCTGAAGCCTGACATAAGAAATAGGTCATCCCAAAGTTTTTGTGAATATTCCTGGGGAGATTCTTTAGTGATTGGGTTGATTTGCCTCATGAGTTCAATGAGGGTATGGGCATAGCGGGTACGTTCTTCCTTTTCTTCGATTTTAACAACATATTCCGCCAATTTCTGAATGTTCCTGCCGTATTCTTTCAATATTACGTCTTTTTTGCTTGTATTGTACTCCATATTTCTTGACCCTATTTTCCGGTCCCCTTTTGATTCACTTTCGAAAATAACTAAATTTATTTAAGGAATAGGTTTTCCGGGGTTATTTTCTAAAGATTTGTGTGATAAAAATAAAATTTTCTGTTATTGAATGATTTTAAGCTTCGCAAAGCTAAGTAATAATGTCCTTTCTCCAAATTTATCAAAAATTACCTTTGCCTTTCTGTTTGCCCCATCTTCATCCATTTGAGCTACTTTACCAAAGCCAAATTTCGCATGTTCTACGTGCATTCCTGCTTCCAGGTGCGTGGTATCGCTAGGTTTAAAATCGGCAGAGGGAACATGTGTCGTGGTGACCACATTTACTTTTGGTGCCACAGGCCTATTGCTGCTGATAAACTTCTTTATATAATTTTCTGCCCCAGCAGGCTCTTTGTTGCTGATGGTTTTGTTGATTTTCAGGTACTGCGGGTCTATTTCTTCCAGGAACCTGCTTGGTTCGCAATTTTTTAAACGCCCAAATTTATACCGGCAAAGGGCATAGCTCATAAAGAGTTTGGTTTGCGCCCTTGTAATTGCCACATAAAAAAGCCTCCTTTCTTCTTCAAGGTCTGCCCTGCTGCTCAACATCATCTGGGAAGGAAAGAGATCTTCTTCCATTCCCACCAAATAAACCATTTTAAATTCCAGGCCTTTAGAGCCATGGATCGTCATAAGGGTTACCTTATCGTTGTCTGTATCTTTGTCATTGTCAGCATCTGTCAATAAGGCTATTTCCTGAAGGAACGAACCCAGGCTTTTGTCTTGATTTTCTTGATTGTCAACATATTCTTTTATGGCATTCAACAATTCTTGTACGTTTTCGTAACGGTTGAGTCCTTCTATTGTTTTATCATCGTACAGTTCACGGAGCAAGCCCGATCCCTGGGCAATTTTATTGGCAGCTTCAAATGCATCTTTCCTTTCTGCCTCGATTTGAAAAGCTTTTATCATGTTGGCAAAATCCTCGATAGAAGATGCTGCCCTACCTGAAAGGAAGCTTTGGCTGTTGTTCAGCACCTCCCATATTGATATGTCATGATCAAATGCTGATACCACTATTTTGTCTACCGTTCCTGGCCCTATGCCCCTTTTTGGAAGGTTGATGATCCTGCGAAAGGCCTGCTCGTCACTTTGGTTTACCACATAACGGAAATAACCCATAATGTCTTTGATCTCTTTCCTTTGATAAAAAGACAGGCCGCCCACAATTTTATACTTGATGTTCATCCGCCTCAAAGCCTCCTCAATAGCCCTTGACTGACTATTGGTCCGGTATAAAATAGCAAAATCATTGTTTTTTAGCTGCTTGTTTACCTTTTCTTCAAACAATGAAGAAGCAACCAGCTTACCTTCTTCGTTGTCTGAGGTGGCTTTGATAATCTCTATAGGGTCACCTTCGGTATTGTCTGTCCATACGTTTTTCTTGAGCTGGGCTTTGTTCCTGCCGATAATAGAATTTGCAGCGTTCACAATCATTTTTGTGGAACGGTAATTTTGCTCCAGCTTAAAAACCTTAAGGTCAGAAAAATCCCTTTCGAAGTTCAATATGTTTTGGATATCTGCTCCCCTGAATGCATAAATACTTTGGGCATCATCACCTACCACCGCAATATTGCCCCTTACAGATGAAAGTTTTTTGGTGATGAGGTATTGTGAAATATTGGTATCCTGAAACTCATCAACCAGTACATAATGAAACCTGTGCTGATATTTGTTCAATACGTCCGGGTGCTCCCGAAACAATACATTTGTATTGAACAGGAGGTCGTCAAAATCCATAGCATCGGCTTTAAAGCACCTTTCAGAATAGATTTTATAGAGCCTGCCCATTTCTGGTTTCATGGCACTTATATCATCTGCCTGGAATATGGGGTTGTTCAGGTATTCACGCCATGAAATGAGCCTGTTTTTTGCCCCTGAAATCCTTCCGAGTACCGTACTTGGTTTATATACTTTATCATCAAGTCCTTGTTCTTTTACAATAGACCTTATCAAAGATTTAGAATCTTCTGTATCATAAATTGTGAAGTTGGAAGGATACCCCAACCTTCCCGCCTCAGCCCTCAACATACGCGCAAAAACCGAGTGGAAGGTTCCCATCCAAAGATTCCTTGCATCCGTACCTACCACACTTTCAATCCTATGGCGCATTTCCTGTGCCGCTTTATTGGTAAAAGTCAAAGCAA
>JALZND010000062.1 GCA_030857845.1 Bacteroidota bacterium
CAATCCACGCCTTTTTTTGGAAAACTTATAAACTTCAGATAATGAAGCACTTGCGGAAAACACCCCGTCATAAGGGTGTACCCAACACTCAAATTTAGCACGAAGAATATTTTTCACAAGCTTTCTAGCTTTATTTTTCAACTACTTTATTTTTAAGCTGAATTGCTGGTTATAAATCTTCTGCTTGGCCAATAAATTCAGATGAGATAAATTATTTGCTGAAAAACCCGTGATAGTTTTGTGATAATTAAAAGGTAAATTAGCAGCATAAACTGGCTAATTTATGGCAGAACAAACTAAAAAAATTCTCATCATAGAGGATGACCTTCTCTTGATAAATCTTCTGAAAATCCATATTCAAGACCTGGGCTGTACAACGGAAGTCTCTATGAATGGAAATGAAGGTTATAATAAAGCATTAGAAGGTCATTTCGACTTAATTATACTTGATGTTATGCTTCCCGGAATGGATGGTATAAGTGTTTGCCAGCGGTTGAGGGCACATGAAAATCAGACGCCTATATTGATGCTTACAGCTAAATCTGAGGAATTTGACAAAGTTTTAGGTCTTGAATCCGGTGCTGACGACTACCTTACAAAACCTTTTGGAGTAAGAGAACTTGTTGCCCGGATTAAGGCAATATTGAGGCGTAAAGAGATTGACAAATTGGCTTCAACAAAAAACAGTGAAAACGGCGTGATGAGGTTTGACGGCTTGGAAATAGACGTGGAAAAAAGAAAAGTATTGCTCAATAACCAGCGGATAAACCTCTCGCCTAAAGAATTCGAACTGTTATTAGTATTGGCAAAAAACCCCGGGAAAAGTTATAACCGTGATCAATTACTTAACAAAATCTGGGGATATGACTACAACGGCTATGAACATACCCTAAACTCTCATATCAACAGGTTGCGGTCTAAGATTGAAGCCAACGTTTCTCAACCAAAATATATTTTAACTAGCTGGGGCCATGGCTACAGGTTTAATGACGAAATTTAAAATATGAAATTGTTCAGCTTTAAAAACACCTTGTTCTGGAGGCTTTCCTTAATCTTTTTGTTCATTTTTGTACTTTTAGGCGCAGCCTACATCTACATTGCGACTAATGCGGCCCGAAGGTTTTATGATGAAACCAATCAAAAGCTTAATTCCCAAGTGGCCCGCCATATGCTGGAAGAGGTAAAACCTTTTGTTGGAGGGGAAGTCAATGAAGAAGCACTTGGAGTACTGATGCACAGTATGATGGCGGTGAACCCCAATCTCGAAGTTTATTTATTAGATCCAACTGGAAAAATTTTAACCTATGTAGTACTAAAAGAAAAAGTAAAACTCAGCAATGTTTCTCTAGATCCTATCCATGAATTTTTAAACAATACCGGCGAAACTTATGTACTGGGAGATGACCCAAGAAAACCCGGAAAGCAATCAATATTTTCAGTAGCAGAAATCAGAGAAAATGATAAACTTTTAGGCTATGCTTATCTTGTTTTGGCTAGCGAAGAATATGAAAATGCTTCTAGTGCACTTTCAGGAAGTTACTGGTTGCGCATAAGCACCCGGTCATTCATTATTACACTTGTGTCCTCCCTTCTGCTCGGGCTTGTATTGATAGCCCTTCTTACTAAAAATCTACGGGTTATCGTAAATACTGTTTCTGAATTTGAGGAAGGAAACCTAATGGCAAGAATTCCTGAAAAAGGGGGCAGAGGTGAATTGGCCCAACTTTCATTGACATTCAACAAAATGGCTGACACGATCCTCCACAACATAGACGAATTAAAAAATGTTGATAAACTCAGAAGAGAGTTAATTGCCAATGTATCTCATGACTTAAGAAACCCATTAGCCATTATTCACGGTTATATTGAAACTTTAATAATAAAAGAAGAAAAATTAACGGGAAACCAGCGGAGGGAATATCTTGAAATCATTTTAAAAAGCAGCAATAAATTAAAAACGCTAATCGTAGACCTGTTCGAATTGTCGAAGTTGGAAGCTGGGCAGATAAAAGCTAAAAAAGAGCCCTTCTTCCTGAATGAATTATTATATGATGCAAGCAGGAAATTTCAATTGCTTGCCGAAGAGAAAAACATAAGCCTGGAATACAGCATAGATAAGGTTATTCCAATGGTTTACGCAGATATCTCCCTGATTGACCGAGCTGTACAAAACCTGTTAGAAAATGCAATAAAATACACACCAGAATCAGGTTGGATCACTTTAGGACTGGAACAAGAAAATGACAAAGTCAAGGTTAAAGTCATAAACTCCGGAGACGGCATTGCGGAAAAAGACATTGAAGCTATTTTCGAAAGATATTATAAGGTAGCCAGGGAACCGGAGCAGGGAGAAGGAAGCGGCCTGGGCCTAGCCATTGTCAAAAAGATCATGGACATACACCAGGCAAATATTGCAGTTGAAAGCGTTCCAAACAATTATACAAATTTTTATTTTGAATTGCCTGTTATTCAATAAAAGCTTTACTTTTTTGTGAACATTTTGTGATACCCTAAACCTAATTTAGGGTATTGTTTAAACTTAAAAAATGTATCATGAAAAAGAAGCTATTATTAATAATGATGTTACCCCTTTTGGGCTTATGGTCGTGCAAAAAAAACGATGACGACATGTCTGGCCAGAAACAAAACCTGACAATCAATCTCAAAAATTTACCAGCACTAGCAGCCAATGAGCAATATGAGGGATGGCTTATGGTTAACGGCACTCCAACTAGCACAGGCACGTTTGTACTTGATGGTTCAGGCAAGCCTGCAACTACGGCTTTTAAAATCGGCATGAAAGAGCTTAAAGTGGCTACAGATTTTATCCTAACTATAGAACCCTTGCCAGACAATGATCCTGCTCCTTCAATGATAAAGGTATTAGGGGGTGTATTTGAGGGTAAATCCGCAAATGTATCTGTAAGCCATGCAGCAGCTTTAGGAGCAGATTTTTCGGCAGCAAAAGGTAAATACATATTGGCAACACCAACTACCTCAAGTACTGAGGACGAGTTAAGTGGAGTTTGGTTTTTGGATCTGTCAGGTGCCAGTCCTACGGCAGGCCTTAATTTACCCCCACTGCCAGCTGAGTGGTTATATGAAGGATGGGTAGTTATAGACGGAATGCCAGTATCAACTGGCACTTTTAAAGATACCAATAAGGCTGATAACGCGGCTCCCTATAGTGGAAGTGATGCGCCTGGTCCGCCTTTTCCAGGTGAGGATTTTATAACTAATGCACCGGCAGGTTTGATTTTTCCAACAAATTTATCAGGAAGAACTGTTGTAGTTTCAATAGAACCTAATCCGGACAATGCACCCGAACCTTTTGCCTTCAAACCCCTCGTGGCAACGGTGCCTGAAAATGCAATGGATCATGAAACCTATAACTTAAACAACCAGGTGAGCAGTAATTTTCCATACGGAACGGTTACCAAGAAATAAAATATTACAATATTGATAATACTGTTTTAAGACCCCAAAAAGAAGTTGAGATTTCTTTTTGGGGTATTAAGGATTAATTAGAGGGGATATTTATTTCTTCTTAAGTAGTATTTCAGCCCAGAAACCTGTATCGCTAATAAAATTACCAGCTTAATGAAATCAGACATTCTTTTTTAGAAGCGGAAGCTATTTTTTCAAATGAAATAAAACAGCTAATCTCCAGGCTGAGCAGCATCAATGAGGTTGATGAAATGATGGGTATGGTTAAGAATTTCTATTGTACCTATTACAAAATTCTCTAATTGGAAAAAAAAATAAATAATAATTAACAAGCTATAATAAAGCTGGGCTTACTTCTTTAATTTTTGTTCTGAATTTAAATTATCGGAAAAAAATTTCAGCATTCTGGTTTCTATGCGTTCGGCAATTTTGTTCAGGTGGTCCCCTTTGTAAATCTCAAAATCATGCTTGATGCCATAGTTATTTAGTTGCTGGTCCAGCACCCTGATCCCTTCAAAAATGTCTTTATCCTCATCCCCTGCATCCAAAGCAATGGCCTTGAGTTTTTTAATGGAATTTATATTCTGATCTATAGTCGATAAACCTAAATTGTGATTTTCACCCTCAATAATAATTTGATACCTGCGGTACCAGATGCCATACTGTGCATCCACAAAATGTTTCTGCAATGGTGGGTGATGTGTATAGTGTTAGTTTCGTATCTTATTACCTTTATTCATGGTGGCAGATACGTTTTTAAAAGTCCTCCACTACATAAACTCAAACGTTAGCAGTCTTTGTAAAACGACACCTTACAACAAACAAAATGAACGAAGAATATATCAAACGGATAAATAAAATCTTGGCTTATATTGACAATAATTTAAACAATGATTTATCATTAGAAAAGTTATCAGATTTTGCACACTATTCACCATTTCATTTACATAGACTTTTTAAAGAATACACCAACGAAACGCTTTATTCATATATAAGTCGCAAAAGAATTGAAAAAACGGCTTCATTATTACTTCACCAAAAAGATGTAACAATAACCGAACTTGCATTAAATTATGGTTTTAATAGTAATTCTTCATTTACACGAACTTTCAAAAAAGTCTACGGAGTAAGTCCTTCCGAATTCAGAAAATTAAGTCCAAATAATTATAGCAAGATTGGTATAGTTGAAAGCAAGGATGGACAAATCCGACCAATATTTGAGGACTACATTTGCAACATTAATAATCATAAAAATTGGATTAAAATGAATGCAAAAATTGAAATTAAAGAAACGCCAAAATTAGAATTTGCTTTTCTTACTCAAATTGGAGTAAGTGGATTGCACAATGCTTTTGAAAAACTCATTAAATGGGCAAAACCAAAAGGACTGCTTGAAAATTCTGATTTCAAAATGGCAAGGATTTATCACGACAGTTTTAAAATTACTGAACCCGAAAAAGTTAGGATGAGTGCTTGTGTGCTATTAAAAGAGCCTGTTGAAGTAAGCGGAGAAATCGGACTTACAGTCATTGAAAAGGGGAAATGCATTATTGGACATTTTGAAATTGAGCCCAAGGATTTTGAAAAATCATGGATTGGTCTTTTCGTTTGGATGAATGAAAATGGCTATAAGAAAGCTGACAAAAACCCTTTTGAAATATTTCATAATAATTTCAGTGAACATCCAGAAAATAAATCTATCGTTGACTTCTACATCCCAGTAATATAATAAAAGACAAAATTACTTAAAATTTAAAACAATGCTGACAAATATAAATCCAAAATTACCAATGCGTAATAATCTGCCACAAGAAATTATTACCTTAATCAATTAGGTTTTCAAGAAATAGGCGACTAAATTTTTAATAAAAAAAAAGCCCGCCAACAGGCAGGCTTTTTAATTTTTGCTATTTACTCAGTTATTTCACCATCAACACCATCTGTCGTAACAGAACCTTCTTCAGAAACTGAAGTTGCAGTTGAATCTTCTTCTTTCTCAACATCAGCCATAGGAATTAGAGTTTCTGTTGCTGTCACCTCAGTTGCTTCGGTGCTGCTTGTTTCTTTCTCTGTTGTTGAATTACAACCAAATGTTAATGTTAATGCAAGTGCACTTACTAAATAAATTGTTTTCATAGTATTAAACTTGAAAATAGTTATTGACAAACGAAATAAATAAATCATGAAATCCCTAAAGGATATTCCTGGATATTACTCCTTGTCGTCCGAAAGTTACAACTTCTACCGCTTTACCATTTATTTACTAAATTAAAAAAACTACTGATATAAGGTTTGTATATATTTTACACTTTTTATCCAGTTTCTTTTTATTTGCTTTTTATTATAAACCTGCCATTTTGATAAGTTTTTCCGCAAATATTGGATTATTTTCCTATAATTTCTCTATATAGTTTATTAATGATCATTTGATGTTATTTATTAAGCTAAAATTATTGAAGTGTATATTATTTTTCCCAGGATGCTTTATTGTTGGCGCTATAATTTATTTGATCGCGAAATTTTCCATAAGATCGTGATTTTAGAGAGATTGTGTGCGAAGCTTTACTACGGTATCTACTTTACCAGTTTCCTCATAAGCCAAATTTTACCATTGGGCAAAAAGGAGATGCGGGGGTAAAAAACATCTATCTGAGGAAATGAAGCTAAAGTGCGAAGGGTGAAACTGAGGGTGGATTTTAAATTGAGTGAAAATAAGATAGTGTTATCCACTTGAATTTACACTAAACCATTTACCTGTAACTTAAAAAACTTTAGACAACTTGATTAAATCATTACTTATAAAATATTTTTCTAAAATATTATATAGCTGTAAATGGAAGCAGCTTACTTGGTTACAGAAGAATGATTCAACCCTATAAACATTCATGATTTTTATTCCAAAAGCCAAATCACCTATCAAGGAAAACTTTTATGCCACTACTTTCCCTTGTTCTGCAAAATTGTAAATGTAATCAATTGAAATCCTATCATTTAATCCATTTGAATAATGTATTTTCCTGATTATTTGGTTTTCGTCCAGCAGGAACTCTGCAGGGATGGTCGTTATTGATTCATTGCCAGCCATCATATGTACTGGAAGGCCTTTTAGTTTTGCCTGTACGGTAGTTTGTATGAAGGAGGTAAGGTGGCTTTTAGCTGATTTTGCCGCTGAGCTTTCTATACCATAGGTTTGATACCATATTTTTTCTGGGTCTGCAATTAGCGCGATGGGCGATATTTCTTTATGAAAATAACTTGACAGTAAAACCTTTTCGTTCGACTCAAAGAAAAATATCATTTCCAGGTTCATGGCTTTTAGCTCTTCATATTTCTTTTGAAGAAAATGTACCCTCAAATTACAGAAGGGACAGCCAGCGTGCCGAAAAAATGCAATGAACACCCTTTTGCCCTTATAAGCCTGGAGATCAATCAATCTTCCAAAAATATCTTTTAATGCAAAACTTGGTGCCGTTACGTTTAGGTCTAATAAGATCCGGGATGCAGGGTTGGGTGCCATAATTTTTTATTTGCCAATTTACGATAAAAGCAATGAGTGGGTTTGTACACGTCCCTTTTAGGGATGGTTTTAAATTGTTTGGAAGTTACTCACAAATTAAAAAACCTTGTTTTGGTATTATATCCAAAAACCTACATTTGTATATAATTAAGCAATTAAAATAATTTGCGAAGTGCAATTAAAAAAATGTAGTTTGACAATGATGGTAAATCTGAATTTAATAGTAAAACATTTTTACAAATTTTAAAATCTCAAAAATATTCTGTGGTTGTTTTTTAAATAATGGATTACCTAATGATTATTCTTTAATTACTTTTCCCCTTTATTAATTTGCTTTATAGGAAAAGCTAAAAAAAATCCTTTTTGTAGTTAATTAGACAATAAGATGATTAATTTAGGGACTTGATTGGTTTTTTTATTTAAGACGATTTTTATAGGTAATTATCAGGCTTTTAAAGGATCTAAAACCATTATATGACCAAGACAAATAAAAAATGATCTAGGCCTGATTTTTTTCCATGGCCGCTAATCTAGGTACGCATTCTATAAAATGAATCAAAATATATCTAATAAATCAATGTCCACTAACAGATATTTTATCTTCAACTTACCTCAATCGTATCAGGTCTTTAGCAAAGCAATCTTGAAACAAAATATTTTATTTTATTTAATAATCAGTTTATGGTTCTCAGGTTGTGCCAGTCCAAGATCCACACCAGAACGAAACAAGGAAAGTGTTGCGCTTAACAATCCTGTTTTGCCTGGTGATAGGCCTGATCCCACTGCCATAAAAATAGGAGATACATATTATGCCTCCACAACCTCAAATTCATGGCTTCCATTATTTCCAATTTACAAATCAAAGGACCTAGAAAACTGGGAGCTTGTCACATATGTATTTCCTGACAGCCCACCAGAATGGTCTGTCATAAACTTTTGGGCCCCCGAGTTGGCCTATGATGAAAAACAAAAAAAGGTATATGTTTATTATACAGCCCGGGACAAAAACACTGATAGGCTGAGCGTAGCCGTAGCAAGTGCCAATAATCCCGAAGGCCCCTATAAAGATCATGGACCTTTAGTGGCCCAGGAAATGGGGTCAATAGATGCATATGAAATTAGGGATGAAAAAGGAAAATTATATCTGCTATGGAAAGAAGATGGGAATAGCAAAGGCCAGCCTACACCTATTTGGGCCCAGGAAATCAATGAAGACCGGACACACTTAATAGGCGAAATGCATGAGCTGTTCAGGAACGATGAACCTTGGGAAAGGAACCTGGTAGAAGGGGTAGCTGTGTTCAGAAAAGGCAATTATTTCTATGCAACCTATTCGGCGGGAAGCTGCTGTGACCTTAAATGCAATTATAAAACTGGTGTAGCAAGGTCCGAAAAGCTTTTGGGCCCATGGGGAAAATATGATAAAAACCCTATATTGACTGACAATGAAGATTGGAGGTGCCCCGGACACGGAACAGTAGTTGAAAAAGACGATGACTTTTATTTGTTGTATCATGCTTACAATACAAAAGGAAGCGTATATGTAGGCCGCCAGGGAGTACTTGAAAAAATGCTCTGGACAGATGACGGTTGGCCATATTTTAAAAATGCCGCTTCTTACAATAGGGAAGCCTCTAATAATTTTAGGGATGATTTTGCTGATGGACTGGATCCTGCCTGGCAATGGCATGTAACCCAGGATATCCAATATAAGACAGGAAAAAATGGTTTGCTGCTTGGGGCTTCTAAAGAAAATAATGATATAGGAAGCCTGCTTGTACAACATACAAAATCAACAGATTATACCATAGTGGCTACCATTGACCTTAGGAGCACAGGTGAAAATAGCGAAGGTGGGGTAGCTTTGATTGGAGCGGCCAACCAGGGGTTTGGGGCTCCTGTTGCATCCATAGGCATCTCTGCGGGAAACGGAAAAATAAAAGTCTGGGAAACAAAAGATGGTGTAACAAAATTTTTTGGTGAAGCAGCTATAGAAAGTGGCACCGGCTTGTTGGATTTGAAAATGGAAGTAAAGGATGGCCATAAACTTAGTTTTTTCTATAAAAATAGTGATGGCTGGGTTCCTTTGATGGAAAACAAAGATGCGAATAACTTATTAGTATGGGGAATGGGTTTCCGATATGGCCTTGTTGCCAAAGGAGACCCTTCGCAATTGGTAAATTTTAAACAAGTAAACATTGTAAACAACTAGTACTCAGCAATGGAAGTAAATGCAATAGGAAATAAATTTGAAAAAATTTTTAAATCAAGTCCCCTCGTGGTGCAGTCGCCAGGAAGGATAAATTTGATTGGTGAGCATACAGATTACAATGAAGGTTTTGTGCTTCCGGCTGCCATAGATAAACAAATGATCATTGCGATAGCAAAAAATGGCACAAATACCTGCCATTTGTATTCTTATGATTATGAAGAACATTTTGAGTTTTCTTTACTTGATTTCCATCCTGTAAAAGGAAGCTGGGCAAACTACATCATGGGTGTAGTGGACCAATTTATAAGCGCGGGATATCAAATTCATGGTTTTGATTGTGTATTTGGTGGCAACATACCAATAGGAGCAGGGCTATCTTCGTCTGCTGCATTGGAATGCGGCGTTGCCTATGCATTGAACAGCCTCTATAACCTGGGCGTGGAAAAAAGCAAGCTCATTTATTTTGCCCAAATGGCAGAACATAAATTTGCTGGGGTTGCATGTGGTATCATGGACCAGTTTGCCAGCCTGATGGGAAAAGAACACCATGCCATAAGGCTCGACTGCAGGTCGTTGGATTATTCTTATTTCCCCATCCACCTTAAGGATTTCCAGATCATTTTATGCGATACGCATGTAAAACATTCGCTTGCCAATTCAGAATACAATACCAGGAGAATAGAATGTGAATCTGGTGTAGCTGCGGTGAAAGAAAACCACAATGAGGTAAAAAGTTTAAGGGATATTGACAAAAGCATGTTGGAAGAAGTGAAAGGTAATATATCCGGTAAAGTTTATGATAGGTGTTTATTCATAATAGAGGAAAATCAAAGACTTTTAAGTGGCTGCAAATTGTTGGAAGCTGGAAACATAGCAGCTTTTGGGGAAAAGATGTACGGCTCACACCAGGGGCTTTCTGTCCTGTATGAAGTAAGTTGCCCTGAGCTTGATTTTTTAGTGGAGATAACAAAAAATTTGGATTATGTTGTTGGTGCAAGGATGATGGGCGGTGGATTTGGTGGGTGTACAATAAATCTTGTAGAGAAAAATAAAAAAGAGGATTTTAAGGAATATTTAGGAAAAGCATATTTAGAGAAGTTTAATATAAAGGCTAGCTTTTATGAAGCCAATATTGTTGACGGTACCAGTATTTCAAAGGCAGAATAAATCCTTCAATATAATAGAAAATATAGCGCAATGAGCAGGTTTAATTTTGAAGAGCATTCCCATAGAAGATTCAATCCATTTACCTCCGAATGGGTACAGGTTTCGCCCCACCGGGGCAAACGGCCATGGCAGGGGCAGGAAGAAAAAGTCTTAAGCGATTCTTCCTTGCAATATGATCCAGCCTGTTATTTATGCCCTGGAAACACAAGGGCAAATGGTGCTGTAAACCCAGACTACAAAAATACCTTTGTTTTTAAAAATGATTTTGCAGCACTTACTGAAGATGTGCCCCCAGGCAAAATGGAAGAAGGTGATTTCTTCCTGGCAAAGAGTGAAAGGGGGCTGTGCAAAGTTATTTGTTTTTCCCCTAGGCACGACCTTACCATTCCTGAAATGGAACTTGGCGACATCAAAAAGGTGGTAAAACTTTGGAAGCAGGAATACCAGGAAATTGGAAGCCTTGACTCCATTAATTATGTTCAGGTATTTGAAAATAAAGGTCAGGTGATGGGCTGCTCCAACCCACACCCCCATGGGCAAATCTGGGCACAAGAATCAATTCCGGACCAACCCTCAATAAAGCAACAAAGTTTTAAGAAGTATTTGCAGGAAAAAGGATCCACCATGGTAGTGGATTATGTAAAGCAGGAGCTCGTGAAGAAGGAGCGGGTGATTTTTGAGAATGATTATTTTGTGGCACTTGTGCCGTTTTGGGCGGTATGGCCATTTGAAACCATGATTGCGCCGAAATTTCATTTTGCCAATTTGATGGAGATGAATGAAGACGCTATAGAAGCATTGGCCGATGCTTATAAAAAGCTTACCATACTTTACGACAATTTGTTCAATATCTCCTTTCCTTATTCTGCAGGTATTCACCAAGCCCCAACGGATGGTAAGCACCACCCTGAATGGGACCTTCATATGGTTTTTTTCCCACCACTGTTGCGGTCTGCTACTGTAAAAAAATTTATGGTCGGGTATGAAATGCTTGCCAATCCTCAACGGGATATAACCCCTGAAACCAGCGCACAGATTTTAAAAAAACTGCCTGCCAAACATTACAAAGGTTGATGCTTTTGATTCTCACTGTCTTGACGGGGATAAGAGACGTTGGTCGTAGGTTGATAGCGGCGTCTTGTCGGGGGGCAGCCTTGGTAGTATTTTTTTTGGCTGGCTACATTAATAAGGCTTTATAAACGCTTCAAATAATCTAACACCATCCGTGAAAATTTCTGCCTCCTCCAAATTAATTATACAATAAATAATTTTACAGCCACACCATTTTAATTATGGGACTTGAAAATTTGATAAATTGTTACGTAATTATTTTATAATTATTTGAGTACTTGTGGTTTATGTTTAATGAAATTTTCTTAGGAAAATATGATTACTTCAACGGAAATTGCCCCTTCTTTCGCCTTAGCCCCATTTATTCGTTGCTACTCCTTAAGAAGATTTAATACAGGTAATGCTCATATGAGTAAACCCTGGCATGCCTCAAATGATATTTCAATTGTGTATTTCTTTCAAGACAAGCCTGTTCATTTACTTGGCCCTCAAGGCAAAGTAGTAAAAGAAGGACATTTTGCAGGTATAGTTGGCAATGGTTCTCAATTTAATGGGGACATGATATTTAAGGGATCTTATAATTTTTTAGAAATATGTTTTAAACCATGTGGCTTTTTTAATCTTTTTAAGATCCCAATCCATTATATCACCTACAGTATATTTGATATAGATGTAATTTTTGATTCGTCCATTAATTTGCTACACGAAAAATTAATTTGTGCAAACGGCTTGTCTGAAATGGCAAAGTTAGCCGATAGTTATTTTATAAATTATTTAATCAACTCGA
>JALZND010000373.1 GCA_030857845.1 Bacteroidota bacterium
ATGGGAATGGAGGTAGGTTTTTATGACTTATCTTCAAAATTAGCTGGATAAAATTATTATTATCCGTCTATGCGAGTCACATAACCACTAAATTATTATTGAAACAGCTTAACTGCGAATCACCAACTTTATAAATATGCCTTGGTAACATCAGGTGACGTGGCAATCCCCTGGCTACTGTTAGTAAGCAATAGGTTTAGATAAAATTAAATTAAATTAAATACTTAAAACACCTGATGAGCGCATTGTTCTGCTGACAATTTCGGGGGGACTGTCATGGGGCCTAATATTATTGATTTTTATGATACTCATTAATAAGCCCATATTTATCATTCTTAATGATAATCCCGGCGATGCCCCTCGCAATGACGACAAGTTGGAGCTTTAAATTTCTTTTTATTTATGCATACTTCGCCTTCTGTCCTGCTGTTTGGCGATTTGTAATCCCGAACTTCTATCATAGGATTTGTAATCCGACATATAAAATTTGTTTTATGCCTTTATCCAAAAGCTCCGGCAACTGAGTATATTGTATCCATTAAATTTCCGTCCTTAAAACCTCCAGTGGCGGCTTGTTTAATACTTCCCGGTTATTCAATAATCCTATCGCCACTGTTAAAGTTGTAATTATAAGGTAAACCAATAAAATCGGCACAAAATCAGGATGAAAGGTGGTTTCAAAATTATAATATGCCAGCCCATAACTTCCTGCTAAAGCTAGGAGAATCCCTGATAAAGAAGCGAGGCTTCCCAAAAAGAAATACTCTAAACCTGTAATGTACAGTATCTGTTTTTTACTTGCGCCCAGCGTCCTCAGCAAAACACTTTCCTGGCTTCGCTGGTACTTGCTGATAATCACAGAGCTTAGTAAAACAAGCAGGCCTGTAGCAATGCTAAAAAGTGCCATAAATTTTATGACAAAAGAAATCTGCTTTAAAATTTCATCTAAAGTTGTCAGGATAAGGTCCAGGTCAATAACAGAAACATTTGGAAAGTTTTCAACGAGTGACTTTTGATAGCCCGCTGCCATTTCTTTTGAATCAACTTTTGTCATCAATACATGAAACTGAGGGGCAAGCTCCAATATCCCTGCTGGAAACACAACCAGGAAATTGCTCTGTACCCTGTTCCATTCTACTTTTCTGAGGCTTCCTATAAATGTCTTGAGCATTGTGCCCTGAACATTAAAGACCAGAGGGTCGCCAACTTTTACTTTCATCCTTTCCGCATAACCATCTTCCAGTGAAATAAAAATTGTATCTGAAGGATTGTTAACCTTGCCATACCATTTTCCTGCTGTAATAGTTTCTGAACCTATCAGCGAATCCCTATAGGTGACCCTGTATTCCCGGTTGAAAGCCCAGTCTGGCACACCGTTGATACTGTCGTTTTTAAAAGATGCTTTAGTTTTCCCCCTTGCTTCAGCCAGCCGCATCGTCACTACTGGCACATCCTGCATGATGGGCAGGTTGAAGTTTTTAGTCAAAATAAAGACATTGTCTTTTTGTTCACTTTGGATATCAAAGACAACCATATTTGGCATTTTCTCGCTTCCCGCCATTGATACCTGGTTTATCAGAAGATTTTGAGTAAAATACAAGGTAGTAATTAAAGCCGTGCCCAATCCTATAGAAACCAAAAGGATAAGGGTTTGATTATTGGGCCGATAAAGATTTGCAAGACTTTGTCGCCAAAGGAAATTCCAATGTACGGGAAAAAATTTCCTTACCAGCCACATCATCAATATCCCGGCACCTGTCAGGAACAGGAAAGCTACTATTATGGCACCCGTAAAGATCAATGAATCTTTCCAATCCCTCATTTGAAAATATGAAAACCCACATACAAAGGCGATGATAATAGTATAGATTACGATGCTAATAAAATCCCTTCCCGCCTTACCTTGTTCTGCCGAGCTTCTTATAACGTGAAGGGGGGATATATTCTTAACTTTAATGAGTGGGAGCAAAGCAAAAAGTACTGCAATAAACATCCCTATAAAAATTCCCTGGCCTATTGCACTCCACGACAAACCCATACTCACCTCCACAGGAAGGAATTCACCAAGCACCTGCGGCAAAATGATTTGTATAATTGATCCCAGGGCAGCTCCGAGCATCGAGCCTGTTAAGCCCATTACAAAGATTTGGATCAAGTATATAACAAATGCCTGGTAACCCTTTAAACCGATGCACCTTAAAATTGCTACGGTAGCTATTTTATCTTTCATGTACACATGTACGGCGCTGGCTACGCCTACACAGCCTAAAAGTAAAGCTATGAAGCCAACCAGGTTTAAAAATTTAGAAAGATTACGAAATGACTTTCCCATGGATTCTTTACGCATCGCTACGGTCTCATAATTTACACCTTCTTTTTCTAGCGGTTCTTTGATTTGCTGCTCTAGCTCCTTAATATTTGAACCTGTTGGCAGGTGAAAATAATGTTTATAAATAATCCTGCTCCCTTTTTGCAATAGACCAGTTGCTTCAAGGTACTCCATGGGTATATATACTGCAGGTGCTACTGTAGCAGCTATGCCGGTTTGCCCCGGCACTTTTAAAAGTGCACCCTCTATTTTAAAATCCAGTTCTCCAATTTTTATAATGTCGCCTGGGGCTACATCATATTGTAACATTACCGTTTCATCTAACAGGGCACTCTGTTGGTGCTTGAAATTTACGCTGGCTTTCACGGGATTGGTCTCAATGCTTCCATAAAATGGAAAATCACCCTCTAAAGCCCTTATTTGCACCAGCCTGGAACCTCCATTTTTGGGGAACAAAATCATGGAAGCGAAATTTATTTCCCTTGCTTTTGTTCCTGGGATTGCGTCAATAATAGAATCGGTTTTATTGCTGAGTGCTTGGTTGTCTTCAATGGCAAGGTCTGCCCCTAATAAAGATTTGGCCTCATTATTTATATCATTTTGCAGGTTATCGCTAAATGAATTGATTGCTACCAGTGCAGCAATTCCCAATATTATGGAAGATGTAAAAAGGATCAGCCTCGCCCTGTGCCTGCGGCTATCACGCCAGGCCATTGTTACCAACCACGATATATTTACTTTTGAATTTGCCAAAATATTTGTTTTAATAGTTCTGTCAAGATTGTTTCTATGACATTTTTAGAGCCTTTTTATTTTTTACTTTAATTTCAGAACCTTCTGCCAGCATAACCGATTGAGGTGTGGCGAAATTTAAATTTTTAAATTCATTGCCATATACAGTAGCAAAATCTACCCTAATTTCATAATCCTGGACGTCATATATTTTCCACTTTGGATGTACCACTTCATATTCAAAGGTTTTATGGTCATTTACCTTGGTGTAGCCCCAATAATGCTCGGTTATAAATTCAGCTTCGCTATTTTCCAAAATCCCCTTTGCTTGTAAATTGCTTTTTACTGTTATTCCATGCCATGATCCATTGATTTCCCACGAATAATTAACAATCTTACTACCCTCAAGCTCCTGCGATGAATGTTTCATAGGCAAGGCTTGATAATGCTCTTTGTACACAGCATTGGCTATAAAAGCCAGGGCCTTTTTCGGTACAATTTCTTTTATAAATACCACACCCCGTTTCCACTGCTGATTTTGGAAACACTTTACATAAAACCTAAGGTTTACTTCTTCAAAATTAATATAAAAGGGGATTTTCAAGCCTAAAACTTTTGTGTTCTCAAACATAAACCCAATCAGGCTGACATAACATCTTCCTTGCCAAAGGTCTAAAACGGTTCCTGAAGGAATCCACTTTTTTAATAAATGGGGATTAACTTCATAATTTGCTATGGCAAGGTTTTTCCATTCTGCTTTCAAAAAACTCATTAATTCTCTATTAGAACTTAAATAATTTTAATGCTCCCCATGAATTCTTCCTGATGCCCTGAAATAATTTTACCCCCTTTTAGCTTGATCACCTTTTGGGTTTTGGCAGCAAGATCAAGATCATGAGTTACCACTACCAATGTTGTGCCGGCTTCTTTATTTAGGTCAAAAAGAAGTTTTTCTACCATAAGGCTGGTT
>JALZND010000374.1 GCA_030857845.1 Bacteroidota bacterium
ATCAAAATCAAATTTTAACCGATCCATATCGCCAGGCAGGATAAACTTTTCTATCCTTTTCATAAAAGGAAGGGAATCTAAAGGATATCCCATTCCAAGGGATGGCTCTATGAACAACCTGTTCAGAATGGCATCTACCATAATTGCAGCTTTTTGATCTTTTGGTTTATTTCGCAGCGGCTCAATATAAGAGCATGAGAAAGTAGTGCCAACTTCTGCAGCAGGAGCGAAGTCTTTTATCCTTCTTCCGCCTTCCGCCTGGCACATGGCGGCATGATGTACTGCTGGTATAAAATTTTTGTATCCTTTACGGCCTGGTGCATGAATCCCTAAAAAATAGCCTGCACCAATAAATACCATTGGCTCGTTTAGTACCATCCAATATTTTACCCTATCCCCAAATTGTTGGGTGCAAAAAGTAACATAATCCCCAAACCAATCAATAATATCCCTATTTGTCCAGCCTCCTTTAAGTTCCAGGGCATTGGGCAGGTCCCAGTGGTATAAAGTGGGCCACGGCTCTATTCCCTTTTCAAGGCAGCTGTCAATGATCTTATTGTAAAAGTCTATTCCTTTCTGGTTAGGCGCTCCCAAACCATTTGGAAAGATCCTAGACCATGAAATTGAAAACCTGAAATTTGGGATGTTTAAAGATTTGAGTATTGCAAGGTCGCAATCAAATCTATTGTAAAAATCGCAGGCAATATTGCCATGATGGTTGCTGGAAATTTTACCCTTCAAAGATGTAAATGTATCCCAAATAGAAGGTCCTTTGCCATCTAAATTGCACGCCCCTTCTATTTGGTATGCAGCAGTAGAGACACCCCATTTAAAATCTTTCCCAAAATCCTCTCTTTTATAATGCCCTCTTGCTACTTCTATCACAAAAAATGAAAAACTTATTATTAATAAAATATTTTTAAAAAAAATTAAGGAATATGAAGACTAACTTAATTTTTAGATTTAATTGTCAAGCTTAAACTTTAACCCGCTTTGGTGAAAGAGGGTTTTCTTTCTTTATATTTTGTGGATGATGTTGCGCTATTATTGCATCAATAATGGCTTCTGTATCATCCTGATAGGCTACGGTCACTTTTTCGGGACTTATTATCCAATTTTCAATCAGGGGGATATATTTTTTTCGCAAGGATTTAATGACCGGTACACCTAATTGGTTGAGTGCCGCAGCATTGCAATGTTGCTCAAATTGGTTTTTCATAGGAATCACCATAAGCTTTTTCTCTAAGAAAAGGGCTTCTGCAGGGGTTTCAAATCCCGCCCCGCAAAGCACACCTTCCGAAGCAGCCATGCTTTTGATAAAAGCTTCGTTATCAATGGGCACTATGGTGACATTGTTAACTTTTAAAGGTCTTTTATTATGCTTGGAAAATACCTGCCAACGTACATTTTTAACTTTTTTTAATACATCGATCAGCCTGTCATCATCATATGATGGGAGATAAACCGTATAGTGCCCCAAATTGGAAGGATTAAGTTCCCTTATTTCTTTGCGGATTACCGGGGTGTAAGTATTATTGTTGAAGCAATTGAAGTGAAAACCATAGTGATATGTGGCCGGGGCATAATACTTAAGCAGGAACTTGCCCAGTAAACTGATTTTCTCAGGTTTGGGGGATGAAGGGAAAGAAACCGCACATTGATGGCTCAAAGCTATGCAAGGTTTGTCTTTAAAGAAACAAGCCCAGGCCGACACAGGCTCAAAATCATTGATTATAATGTCATATTCCTCAACAGGCAATTTTTTTATTTCTTTTACCAGCAAAGTAGAATCACACTTTAAAAATGTTTTAAACAGATCCACCCCACCAGATTTGCCGAAAATAAAGCTCAATCCATTCAACTTGTACTTTATATCATAAGGAATTGAAATATCTGCCTGGATTCCGCTTACAAGTATATCTAGTTTGCCTTTTTTTTGTAGGATAGGGATGATTTCCCTCGCCCTGCTGAGGTGACCATTGCCAGTGCCTTGTATGGCATATAAAATTTTCATATTAGGGAAGAACTATTTTCAATTGTTCAATATAATTATTTATATCGTAACATTAAACATGTATAATATCCTTTCCTATAAGCTAAATTCTTTCTGCATATTATTGAAAAGCTGTGTGGGATTTAAGTATGCATAATTATCTTCTTTCAGTACGATTGACTGTGCAAAAACATCGTCATTGAAATTATAGATCGACCAGCTGCCATAGTTATACTCCAGTGCTGTAAGATTTTCGACCCAGTCCCCGGAATTTAAGTAAACTACTTTACCTTCTTTAGTGTCGATGTTTTTTATTTCGGGTTGATGGATATGGCCACAAACCACATAGTCATAACCTTTCATAATGGCAATATCTGCCGCTGTTTTTTCAAAGTCATTGATGAATTTAACAGCACTTTTTACACTGTTCTTTATCTTTTTCGATAATGAAATAGGCTTATTTCCCAGGCTGGTATTTATAAAGTTGACCGCTCTGTTCAATAATATTAGCATGTCATAGCCAATGGCACCAAGCTGTGCCAGCCACTTTGAATGTTGCATGGTAACATCAAATACATCACCATGAAATATCCAGGCTTTTTTGCCGTCAAGGTTCAGGATCAACTTGTTGTTGATGGAAAATGACCCCAATTTGAAACCGGTAAATTTTCGCATCATTTCATCGTGGTTTCCTGTAATATAATGAACCTTTGTACCCTTTGCCACCATGCCCATAATATGCTTTATGATTTGCATATGAGGTTTAGGCCAATATTTCTTGTTGAACTGCCAGATATCTACTATATCTCCATTCAAAATTAATTTATTTGGTTTTATGCTCTTGAGATACATCAAAAGCTCTTTTGCATGGCATCCATAAGTACCTAAATGAACGTCAGAAATAACTGCTACTTCTACTTCGCGTTTTTTTATTTTCATAGATCGGTTATATTCTTGTGGATGAATTCATTTCACCTCAAAATATTATCGGATGTTTGGCATGGGGGCTTCTGAAAGGAGAGTAAAATGGATTAAATTTTAAAATCAGAAGGTTTGTTATCTTCGCTTGTATAAAATTAAATAACTTTTTCATAAGCAATTCCTTTTTTACAATCACCAGCATGAAATAGACGCTCAATATCTATTCCATTGGATATTATAAAACTACAGATTATCAATGACATGAATATTAAGCCTGTATTATCAAATAGCCTTCTTTGGGAGGGGCGTTATTTAAATATTAACAATGGCTTAACATGTCAGGATCATTTGTTCAGTTGATTGATCCTCTTTTCACCTGCATCTTGAATTGTTTTTCTTTCATCACCTTTCAAGAACTGCTGTATTTGTTGTTTGTCGTTCATTGTTTTGAGTATGGAAAAACCTTTTCTTACTGTAAAATTGAGGCTTTGCTTTTCATCATGGTTTTCCTCAGGTTTTTGGGAAGAACTTAGCTCCTTGTCTTCATCCTGTTGTATTATTCTTGTCCTTCTTGTATTTTTTACTGGTGGTGAAGTTTTAGTTTTCGGGGAAGGGTTCACGCTTTGGTCCAATAATTCAGGTAGGTTCTTCTTTTTGAATTTTATTGCTTCCAGTATTGGTTTTTCATCATAAAATTCATCTGGTAAGATTCTTGATTTATTTATTTCACCCACATCACCCATATGGCTATTTGCATCTTTTTTTTCATTTAAAAGGTCAAAAAGATCTTCCTCCATTTTTTGAAGTTTTTTTTCTTTTTTCTTGATTTTCTTCTCTCTCTTTTCAAGTTCTTTTTCCTTATTCTCTTGAAGCTTTATTGACTTTTTAAGCGCTTTTTTATCTTTTTTAAATTTTTCTTTACGCTTTTTTTCTTTGTTATTATCCTCGGAAAGATTTTTTGCCATGATATTGAGTATTTATGGTTAATTTTAAATGCTTTGTGCTTTATAATCTATAACTATAAATTTTTCCAGCTGTTTTAGAAACCCTTCCTTTTACAATATTGGATTGCATCTACAATGTTTTTTGAATAAACCCACTGTAAACC
>JALZND010000063.1 GCA_030857845.1 Bacteroidota bacterium
GGTTCTCGGTATCCTGCGCATAAGTTGATAGGCTGCTTGTGGCAGCAATCATAATTACCAATATACGTTTGTAATTCTTTTTCATGTATCAGAAAAATTTAATTCTGATACAAATTTATATCCTGTAAAGCATTCCGAAACTATCAAAAAGTTCTAAAACCTACTTTGGTAGTAATATAAGCTAAGATCAAAGGTTTGATTCATTTATGCTTAGAAAAAGCAATAAATTAAAATGTTTACAATAAAAATTAAAACTATTTACATAATATCAAGAGGGCATGGTTCCAAATAACATGTTAAATTATTCATACATACTTAAATATGTCATGGACTTTTTTAATATTTACTAAAAATATTAAAATACATTTTAGGTTTAAGTATCCTAAAATTCGTCTTGCTACTCAATTTTATCATACTTAACCGAAACTATAACCATGGGCGTCAGTTTAAGCATCTTCCTTTATTTAGCCCCATTATATTGGCAGATCTTTTAAGTGCATTAGGTTAAGCCAGTTAAATGAATTCTTAAATTATCATAATTCTAAACCTAAAATAAAGTGAAACGAGAAAGGAAGGCAACAAGCTCATTTGGTCCCCACTGCTATATATGAATCAAAAGGCTTGTCTTCTTTTTTTTGTATCTCCACATTTAAAAATCCACCCTTTTGTAGAAATCCCACCATTGAAATTTCGCTAAAAAATGTAAAGCCATATCTGGTAAAGGGGATTTTTTCCATTTGTTCTCTTGTCCGGAAACCAAGATAAAGCTGGCCTCCAGGTTTTAAAACCCTATGGACCTCTTTGATGTTTTCATCATGGTTTGGCCAAAAATAGACAGTATTTGCTGAATAAATTCTGTCAAATTTATTGTTATCAAAAGGGATGCCCTCCACACTTGCATTGTATAATTTCATCCTACCTACCTTAATATTTAAAATATTCATTTTGGTAGCTTCCGACACCATTGCTGTAGAAAAATCAATCCCAAAATATTTTGCTTGTGGCTCATGTTTTGCCATATCATATAATTGCAATCCATTTCCAAAACCAATTTCCAAAACTTGTTCATTTGGCTTGATGTCTAAAATCCCAAGGGCAAAATCATGCAATTCTTTATTTCCCTTATTAAAAGCCTTGCCCGCAACAAATTTTCCGAATAATCCCGAAGGTTTACGTGCCTGCCTGGCAATAAATTTTAGGATCCCGGGAGGATTATCTTTAAAGAACAATGATATAAAATTCATAAGCCCGAATATTTAAATGCTCTATTTATGTATTATTTATGTAGAAAAAAAATAGAAAAAAATTTTAACTTAATTAATTAATTATCGTAATATTGCAATATATATTAAGTATTAAGGATGGGGACTACTAAAACTCAATTATTTAATGAACAGCAAAATAAATTGGCAAATTTGGCCAAAGCATTTGCACATCCTGCGAGGGTAGCTATTATAGAATATATCCTCAGGCAACCTTCCTGTATATGTAATGACCTTGTGGAAGAACTGCCCCTTTCACAATCCACCATATCACAACATTTAAAAGAACTTAAAACCATCGGCATCATAAAAGGTGAAATAGACGGCCCAAGGATGTGCTATTGTATTAATGAACCTGTATGGGAAGAAGCTAAATCCATGATTATTGGCTTGTTCAATACCAAAACTGCTTTTAGCAAGTGCTGCTAAAAAAATATTAAATTTTAATCGCAATATTGCAATAATAGAATACACTTAAACTGCTAATAAAATGAATACTCCAGAAAAAATTAAAGAAGTTGTAAAAGAAAAGTATAGTGCGGTTGCACTGCAATCTAAAGAACAAAATGAAACTTCCTGCTGCGGTACTACCTGTTGCACTGTTGATTATGCGGTTTTTGCCGAAAATTATAAAAACTTGGAAGGGTACAATGCCGATGCGGACCTTGGGTTGGGATGTGGATTGCCTACTGAATTTGCATTAATAAAAGAGGGTGATACTGTGGTGGACCTTGGGTCCGGGGCAGGCAATGATTGTTTCATAGCAAGGGCAATTGTAGGTGATAAAGGAAAAGTTATTGGTTTGGACATGACCGAGGCAATGATAGAAAAAGCAAGGAATAATGCTGAAAAATTAGGGTTCAACAATGTAGAGTTCAGATTGGGAGAAATAGAAAGTATGCCTATTGCTGTTAACCGCGCAGATGTTGTGGTAAGTAACTGTGTTTTAAACCTTGTCCCAAACAAACAAAAAGCTATTTCAGAAACTTTCAGGATCCTGAAGCCAGGCGGGCACTTCAGTATTTCCGATGTAGTCTTGATTGGAGAGCTTCCTGAAGGCCTCAAATATGATGCTGAAATGTATACGGGATGTGTTTCGGGAGCAATACAAAAGGAAGAATATATTAACATAATCAAAGAAGCGGGATTTAAAAATGTGGTTATACAAAAAGAAAAAAATATAATCCTTCCAGACGATATTTTAACCAATTATTTGACTTCCGACCAGATCAAGGATTTTAAAGCATCAGGAACAGGTGTATATAGCATAACCGTATATGCAGAAAAACCAGCAGCTGAGCCTTGCTGCGACAGTGGATGTTGTTAAGGAGTGATGAGTGATGAACTATGAATTATGAATTATGAATTATGAATTATGAATTATGAATGATAGAATGATAGAATGATAGAATGGTAAGGTTTAAAAATGTGGTTCTTTGACTATCAGAATTGATCATTTAAATACACTATTGTAAAATGCAAATTGCTTTTAGCTAAAAGCTAATTGCTAAAAGCTAACAATGATAGAATATTAAATGAGTGAAAGTATGGTTATTTGACTAATAGGATAGACTATTTAAAAACTTAATATAATTACACTATAAGATATTGTTTAATGCAAATTGCTTTTAGCTAAAAGCTAATTGCTAAAAACTATTAAAAAAAATATGCCTTTATATCCTCAAATTTTGAAATTTATTGAAGAAACCAAGCCTTTGGTTGATGGTATTCCTGAAGAAAGAAAATCAGTATTGCAAAAAATCAGCATGTATGTCGCACAAAAAAAGGCTGCTGGAGCAAAAGCGGAACTTATATTCATTTGTACCCACAATTCACGCAGGAGCCACTTTGGGCAGGTTTGGAGCAAAGCCCTGGCTGCTTATTTTGGCTTTGGACATGTACTAACATATTCCGGGGGAACAGAGGCAACTGCATTTAATCAAAATGCTATTAAAGCTGTAAAAGCCGCAGGCTTTAAAGTTACACAATCAAGTGAGCAATTAGGTACAACAAATCCTGTATATGAAGTTCTATACGGCGAAGATCCTAAAGTATTGGCCTTTTCCAAAAAATACGATGACCCTCCCAACCCAACAAATGGATTCTGTGCCATCATGACTTGTAATGATGCCGATGAAAATTGTCCGCTAATATTTGGTTCCGAGCTTCGGGTCTCTACCCCTTATCAAGATCCTAAAAAGTTTGACAACAGCCCGCAACAAGATGAAAAATACAATGAAAGATGCAGGCAGATAGCTTCAGAGTTATTTTACATGTATACTCAGGTTAAGTCCTCCATAATGTTAAAATAAAATCAATTCTTCTGTAAAAGTTTTAGTGGAATGGCAAAAAAAAGCATTGGATTTTTTGAGAAATACCTTACAGTATGGGTTGCAATATGCATCATTGCAGGTATAGCTTTAGGTAAATTATTTGGTCACAATATTGATTTTTTGAGCAATATGAATATAGCTACTGTAAACATTCCAGTAGCTATTTTGGTCTGGTTAATGGTTTATCCCATGATGGTCCAGATTGATTTTTCTTCTTTAAAAAAAATCAGGGGCAATTTAAAAGGACTGGGATTGACAGTGGCAGTAAATTGGTTGATCAAACCTTTTACCATGGCTTTGTTTGCATGGCTATTCTTTGATCAGCTGTATGATGCCTGGCTTGAACCTGACCGGGCACAGGAATACATAGCAGGTGCAATTTTATTGGGGGCTGCCCCATGTACAGCAATGGTTTTTGTTTGGACTTACCTTACGGATGGAGATCCCAACTATACGCTGGTCCAGGTTTCTGTCAATGATCTGATCCTTCTGATTGCCTTTGTGCCCATTGTACAATTGCTATTAGGCATTACAGATATAGAAATACCCTATAATGCCTTGATTACTTCAGTAATTGTGTTTGTGCTCATCCCCCTACTGACAGGATATCTTACAAATCGTTACCTGATTTCGACATATGGAGTAACTTGGTTTAATGCTTCCTTTCTTCCGGCACTAAAACCAATTTCTATCATAGCACTATTAAGCACACTGATCTTGCTTTTCGCCTTCCAAGGAGAACAAATAATTCAAAATCCATTGGATATTTTACTCATTGCAATCCCACTAACCATTCAAACCTACTTCATCTTTTTCTTGTCATGGTTTGTTGGGAGGTTTTTGAAATTGCCACATGCTATTTGCACCCCTGCGGCAATGATTGGGGCCAGCAATTTTTTTGAACTGGCAGTTGCTGTCGCCATTGCACTGTTTGGACTTGATTCCGGGGCTTCTCTGGTTACTGTCGTGGGAGTATTAATAGAAGTACCTATAATGCTATCATTGGTCCGCCTGGCAAATAGATGGAAATATTGAATTTTAGTTCAGGGGTTCATAAGTTCAGGTAGTTCAGATAGTTCAGATAGTTCGCAGTTCAGGGGTTCGCAGTATTGTTTAACAGGAGATATTAGTTTGGAAATCTTAGTTCAAGAAGTTAAAAAAAGTTAATAGTTTAGAGGGGCACAGTTCTGATGTTCAGGGGTTGGCAATTGTGATTTAAAACCTTAGGGTAAATACGGTGCGCACATTTGGTTTTGATTGTACTGTAATACTTCCTTTATGAAGCAACATGATCTGCCGTGACCAGCTTAAGCCTATTCCCGAGCCTCCTTTTTTTGTTGTGTAAAAGGGGATAAAAATCTTATCAAGTGCTTCCATTATAATCCCCGGGCCATTGTCTTCCACTTGCACAATTATATGATTTTGAGAATCATAACCTGCATGGATTTTAACCTCCGCCTGAGGTACTTCTCTTAAGGCTTCAAAGGCATTTTTTAACAAGTTGATCAGCACCATCTCAACAAGATCTTGGTCGGCTTTTAAAACCAAACCATCTGACATTACCTTGCACTGAAGATCAATATTGTACTTAATCTTATCAGCCTGGAGCAGGTGCACCACCCTGTTTAGCATATCTTCAACCTTGAATGTACTATAATGTGGTGTGGGGATTGTGCTGAAATTTTTATAACCTTCCACAAATGAAATCAATCCCTGGCACCTTCTTTCGATTGTGCTTAAAGATTCCCAAACATCTTCAATCGTTTCTAAGGTCAGCCCGTTCAATTGGCTTTTATCCGTCCATTCACTGTCCAAGAGGTCAATTGCAAATGAGCTTAAAGAAGCTATGGGTGTTACAGAATTCATGATTTCATGCCTCAAAACCCTGGTAATATTCTGCCAGGCCTCTAACTCTTTATTATCCAGCTCATTTTGTATATCCTGGATCGAAACTAATTTAAAATTTCTGCCTTTCTGCCTGAATTCTGTGGCATTTAGTATTACTTGTTTTTTGTTTTCCTGGGGGCCAATCCTGATCATAACGTTGTCGCCAGAATTTAAATTTAGCAAGGTTTCTTCAAGGCTATGGTCTACCTTCCCTATTTGTGAGATATTCCTGATATGGGCCAACCTTAGAAGCCGTTTTGCAGCATTGTTTACAAGCTCTATTTTGCCGTTGGGGTCATAAGCAACCAAACCTATATCAACATGTTGGACAATGGTATTGAGGTACAAAAGGTTTTCCTCGCCTTGAATCCTAATTTTTTGGAAGGCATTGATTACCTCTGTCAATGATTTATTTAAATCTTTAAATGACTTTCCTCTTTTATTGTCTGAGGTGAAGTTTGTTGCAAAATCAGCATAACGGATGGAATCAAAAAACCTTTGAAGCTTTCTATTAGTGTTATCGATATAGTAAAAAAGCTCATATATAAGCCAAACTACAATGAACCCGAAAATTATAATAAATACATAATTTTCTGTAGTCTGAAGCATGTATATTCCCACAGCAATTGCAATGGCAACAAATATGATCCGTACCAGAATAAAAAGCCTGAAATTTTTAAAGGCCATATTTTTCCAATCTGCGGTACAATGAAGTTCGGGTAAGTCCCAGCTCTTTTGCGGCAAGGCTGATATTGCCATTAAACCTCCGCATAACTTTCCTTATAATTATCTTTTCAACTTCATCAAGGTTGTAATTGCCAAGGTTCAAGCTTTCCGACTGTTCATTGTTTTGTTCGTAAAGAACAATATCTTCGGCCTGGATCATTGGCTTACTGCACATGATAATGGTCCGCTCCATGGTGTGTTGTAGCTCCCGAACATTCCCTGGCCAGGGATAATACATCATTTTGTTCATGGCATCATCAGCTATCCCCTTTATGTCGCGGTTATATTTTTTTGTGTACAGTTTCAGGCAATGTTCAGCCAATAAAGGTATGTCTTCTTTTCTTTCTCGCAAAGCAGGCAGCCTGATTTCAATTGTATTGATCCTATAAAGCAAATCCTGCCTGAACTCGTTCTTCTTTATCATATCATGAAGCGGCATATTTGTGGCACAAATAAGCCGGATGTCGATAGCTTTAGATTTGTTGGAACCTACCCTGGTCACATTGCGGCTTTGCAATACAGTAAGTAGTTTTGCTTGCAATGGCAAAGATAAATTACCTATTTCATCTAAAAAAATGGTGCCGCAATTGGCAATTTCAAAGCGACCAGCACGGTCTTCTTTTGCATCGGTAAATGATCCCTTGGTATGTCCGAAGAGCTCGCTTTCAAAAAGTGTCTCGCTGATAGCCCCAAGGTCTACACTTACAAATACTTCATCTTTTCGTTTAGATTGTCGATGTATTGCCCTTGCAACCAATTCCTTGCCTGTACCATTTTCACCGGTAATCAACACATCGGCATCTGTTTCAGCAACCTTATGAATGGTATCAAATATTTGGAGCATTGGGTAACTCTTGCCAATGATGTCTTGAAATTTATGGTCAAGGTCTGAGCTCAATGCTTTCTGCTGCGACCTTAATGTGTCTACTTTCACTCTAGTCTGCCGAAGCCTTACAGCAGATAAAACAGTTGCCAGGAACTTTTCATTGTTCCAGGGTTTTACCACAAAGTCTGCAGCCCCCTCTTTGATAGCACGCACGGCCGTCTCAACATCTCCATACGCGGTTATCAGTACCACTACAGCTGAAGGATCAATATTTAAAATTTTATCCAGCCAGTAAAAACCCTCATGCCCACTGCTTACATCCTTGGTGAAATTCAAATCCAGCAATATCACGTCATACTGTTCATTCATGAGTATGGTAGGGATAGATTCGGGATTTTTTTCTGTATCAACCCTTTCAACCTGTCTTTTTAAGAAGAGCTTAGCGGTCTTAAGGATATCTTCATCATCATCAACAACTAGTATTTTTCCTGTGGGCATAAATTAGCTTTTAGCGGTTAATTATTAGCGATTAGCCAATCAAATGATATCAATATAGCGGTTAGGATTTACTTTTAGCAATTATCTTCAAATTTAAATACTATTACCCGAAATTTGAATGAAAAAAATCCCATAATTTTTAGAACTTCAACTGTGAACTCCTGAACGGTGAACTTCTGAACTATAATCATACCAAAACATCATTTGGCTGAAATAGCAGCTTTATTGATGATTTTCTATCACCCACTACCCATAACCCATCCCCTATCCTGTTCTTTAATGAACACCAATGTACGAAAACGTACATAAGATCAAAAGCAAAAATGCCCTTTCCATCAATTTTGGAGTGATTTTTTGACTTGGCACACAAATTGGAAACAATGTGGTACAAATAAAAATTTATGGAAAATACCACCACCATTGGAATGGACAGAAAGATAAAAAAGAGAACCTGGACTGCTAAAAAAATAATTGGAATTGCAGCAGGTGTCCTTTTGTTGGCTTTTATATTTTATACTTTTCTTTATGCTGATAATCGATCTAAGCTGAATGTAAATACAGATAAAATAACAATTGCAACTGTTGCAGAAGGCGACTTTCAGGAGTTCATTCCGCGTACCGGAACCGTACAGCCTATCAAGTCCTTTTATCTTGATGCAGTAGAAGGGGGCATCATCACCTCCATCATTAAAGAAACCGGTGCCATGGTGCGGCCTGGAGATGAGATACTTACCCTTACCAATTCAAACCTGCAGCTGGATGTTTTAAACAGGGAAGCCCAGCTGTACGAACAGATCAACAACCTTAGGAATTCAAGGTTGCTTTTAGAACAGAACAGCCTCCGTTTGAAAGCCGACCTTGCTGAAATCGATTACCAGTTGCAATTGCTTAAACCTCAAAACGACAGGTTCCAAATCCTTTACGAGAAGAAAATGGTTTCCAGAAGGGAATTTGAAGAGGTAAAAGAGCAATACGATTATAATGTGAAAAGAAAAACTCTTACCTATACTTCATTCAGGCAGGATTCCATACAAAAGATCATGCAGCTGCGTCAGTTAAATGATTCGGAAGCCAGGATGTGGAAAAGCCTTGATGCGGTAAATAACATTTTGGATAACCTGGTAATACGAGCCACCCTTCCAGGACAATTGGCCACAGCAAATCTTGAAATTGGGCAATCTATAAATATTGGACAAAGAATAGGTCAGATTGATGTTGTGGATAGCTTTAAAATCAGAGTCAGGATAGATGAGCTTTATTTACCAAGGGTCCAAATTGACCAAACAGGTTCTTTTGACTTCATGAGTAATAAGTACCAGCTAAAAATTACCAAGATTTACCCTACTATCTCAGATGGACTTTTTGAAGTAGATATGGAATTTGATGGAGAAGAACCTAAAGGGATCAAGCGGGGTCAATCGCTACAAATACGCCTGGAGTTGGGAAACCCAGGAAGCGCCCTGCTCCTACCAGTGGGAGGATTTTATCAGCAGACGGGTGGAAACTGGATTTATGTTCTCAATGAAGATGAAACAAAAGCAACCAAAAGACAAATAAGGTTAGGCCGGAAAAACCCTAGATTCTATGAAGTCATTGAAGGACTGGAGCCAGGGGAAAAGGTGATTACCTCAGGATATGATAATTTTGGAAATAACGAAGTGTTGGTGTTGAAGTAGGTAATGGGTAATGGGTAATGGGTGATAGGTGATGGGTGATAGGTGATAGGTGATGGTTGGTTAAAAGGATATTTCTTGCTATAGGTTTGTAAAAGGTTAAATAATATAAGTTAAGTTTAAAAATAAATACTTTAGTTAAAATATTATTATTAAACATAATCTTAATAAATATTATGATCGATTTTAAATCTTTTAAAGGTATGGGAATTTGGCCATAATCTTACTTTAGAGTGCTATTTAGTAACAAAAAATTTTCCAAAGGCAGAAATTTATGGTCTTAGGCAACAAATAAGAAGGTCTTCAGCCTCTATTCCAACTAATATTGCAGAAGGTTGTGGAAGAAATTCCGATAAAGAATTAATAAGATATTTAAGAAGCGATGGGTTCTGCATGTGAACTTGAATATCAAATGATTTTAGCTAAAGACCTTAAATATATAAATGATGATTTCCATTTAGTTATGGAAGATAAAATTGTACAAATAAAGAAAATGCTCAATGCTTTTATAAACAAAATAAATCAAAGGCTGAATCCAGTAAAATAAATAATTAAATAAACAATGTTAAATGATGAGATTAACTAAAGTCTATAACCCATTACCCATAAACTATAACCCACTAAAAGTCTATAACCCATTATCTATAATCTATAACCCACTATTATGTGAGCTGGGGTATCAGATGATTCTGGCAAAGGACTTAAAATATATAGACATAAACTTCCATAAAGAAATAGAAATCAAAATTATACAAGTAAAGAAAATGCTAAATGCCTTTATTAACAAAATCAATCTTAGACTAGATACAGTGACATAAAAATAAAATTATCATAGTTCCTTTTTTCTATAACCCATTACCCATAACCTATTACCTAACATGATCCGAACTGTAAACCTCCAAAAAATCTACACAACCGATGAAGTAGAAACTACCGCACTAAACAATGTCAACATTGAAATTAAAGAAGGTGAATTTGTTGCCATTATGGGGCCTTCGGGATGTGGTAAATCCACGCTGCTTAATATTATGGGATTGCTCGACAACCCAAGTGGCGGGGAATATCATTTTATTGGACATGAGATTTCCAAGTATTCAGAAAGACAAAGGGCAGGCCTTCGAAAAGGTGCTATTGGATTCATCTTCCAAAGCTTTAACTTAATTGACGAACTTACTGTATATGAGAATGTTGAGCTTCCTTTGCTTTACATGAAAGTGTCCGCAGCCGAAAGAAAAGAAAAGGTTGAAAAGGTGCTGGAGCACATGAACATCATGCACCGTAAAAGCCATTTTCCGCAGCAGCTATCCGGTGGTCAGCAGCAACGTGTCGCCATTGCCAGGGCCGTTGTTGCCAATCCAAAATTAATTCTTGCGGATGAGCCCACCGGTAATCTTGACTCTACCAATGGGGAAGAAGTGATGAAACTATTAGCAGAGCTTAATGATGCAGGAACTACTATTGTAATGGTTACGCACTCTCCTCATGACGCGAATTATGCACATAGAATTATCAATTTATTTGATGGTTATGTAGTGACTGAGAATATCAAAGAGCAGTTTCATGTGTAATCAATTTTGAATGACAGAATGATAGAATGATAGAATGATAGAATGAGACTATAACTTAAATTTAAAAAACAATCAAACTTTTACTTAATGACACACAAAATTCAATTTGCAGTAGCCGGAGTTTTAATTTTCCTCATTCAGCTATTTAATCCGGCAATTGCCGAAGATTTACCAGGAAAACGCGATTCTGTTTATTCAGCTATTTTAAATCAGAATCGGATATTTCAAGTACTCGTGCCCGAAGATTACAAACCTGGAAGCACTGATAAGTTCGATGTTTTATACCTCTTAGACGGTGAATCGAATATTAATTTATTTAATCATGTAGAGCGGTTTATGAGGGAGGATTCTTTTATACCTCACACTATTGTTGTTGCCATTCATAATATCGATAGAAATAAAGACTTCACCCCCACTCATCTGGAGGGAATTTCGAACTCCGGCGGAGCCGAAAATTTCCTGGCCTTTATAAAAAATGAACTGGTGCCCTACATCAATAAAACATATCCTGCAAATGGCGATAATATTCTTTATGGCCATTCATTCGGGGGAGTTTTCGCGATGTATGCGTTGCTGATGGAACCAGAACTTTTTCAATCCTACATAGCTATAGATCCGAGTTTTTGGTGGGATAACCAGTACCTGCAAAAGTTAACTGCTGAAAAAGTTAAAGCAGGCTCAAATTTCAATAAAACCCTTTTTATAGCTGGTCGCGAGGGAGGGGATTATAAAGGGATGGGAATAGCTTCGATGGATTCTGTTCTTAAAGCTACAGCGCCAAAAAACTTAAACTGGAAAAGTGTTGCCTATGCCAATGAAAGCCACAATTCTATTAGGTATAAAAGTATTTATGATGCTTTAAAATTTAATTATACGGGCTATAATTCCAAGGTAGAATTTCACCCCATGAATGGCATCGTTTTAAAAAACAAGCCGTTTAAAGTTTGGGCTTTTACAGACCACCCATTAATTCGCTATACCAGCAATGGATCCGAACCCGATTCAACATCCCTTAAAGTGGAACAGGAAATTAACTTGTCTGGCCCTGCAATACTGAAAATAAGAACTTTCTCAAGTAGCGCTAAACATGATAAAACTTCTAGCGGAAATTACACAGAGGGAAAAGCATTCCCTGCAACATCCAAACCAAAAAATGCTACCTCGGGTGGTTTTAACTATTCTTATTATGAAGGAGAATGGGATAAGCTTCCAAACTTTAAAACATTAAAGGCTTTAAAAACCGGCATTGCCGACTCAACTTTTAACATCAAAATGTTCGGTCGCA
>JALZND010000375.1 GCA_030857845.1 Bacteroidota bacterium
GCATTGATCAAAGGTGATTCAGAAAGTATTCGAAAACTCGTTAGGGTCGATAGATTATTTGCGTTATTTATTGTTTCATGTGGAGGGTTCAAACTAATCTTAGATCGATAAACAAATCATTGCTCATCAATGAATCTGTCCCATTTCTGTTCAACCATTCCTCTATAGTTTGGAATTTCATTCCTCCAAACTTTATTATAAACTTTAATATTTGTAATAGCAAATCCACTTGTTCCGATATGGATAGTGCCGTAATTGTGTTTCTGACAATCATTGGCACTGATGTTAAAGCGAAGTATATTATTGCTTAGCTTGAATGGTGCTTTCAAAATAGACGGTCCTACCACGAATCAGTCGATATTTCTGCCCGCTAGAAAATAGTCTTCCGTATTGTTATGATTTTTTTGAATTATCCAAACGGCAATTACGAATAAGACAATGAAGTATATGGCTATCTTACCCAGTCAAATATATCCGTGTTCTCATGTTATATAATTTGGTTGAGAGCTTAATGTGGGTTATAATCCGTGTTGGAACAAATGATAATAGGCCTCGTTGGCATTGATTTTATCCTTGAATTCCCGTAGGGATGTTTTTTCATCGATCACAAGTAGTTCGATACCTGCCATATCCGCAAAATCTTCCATAAACTCAGTGGTTACTGCCTGGCTATATGCGGTATGATGCGCCCCGCCTGCCAAAATCCATGCGGTGGCAGCTATTTCCAAATTAGGTTTGGCATCCCACAAAACCCTTGCCACTGGCAATTTAGGCAAGGCTCCCATAGCTTTAACAGCTTCCAATTCATTTACAATAAGTCGAAATCGATTCCCCATATCAACCAATGAAGCATTTATTGCCGCCCCGGCCGGCGAATTAAAAACAAGTCTAACAGGATCTTCTTTTCCACCGATGCCCAAAGGATGCACTTCACAAGAGGCTTTACCATCGGCAATGGAAGGACAGATTTCGAGCATGTGAGAACCTAAAACATACGATTTTTGAGGTGTAAAGTGATAGGTATAGTCCTCCATAAAGGAAGTTCCTCCTTCAAGCCCTATATTCATGACTTTCATGGCACGGACCAAGGCAGCGGTTTTCCAATCGCCTTCCCCTCCGAAACCATAACCATCTGCCATAAGCCGTTGGGTAGCAATACCTGGCAACTGCCTTAATTCCCCTAAATTTTCGAAAGTATCAGTAAATGCTTTAAAGCCGCCTTCTTCCAAGAAAGCGCGAAGCCCCAACTCAATTTTAGCTGCTTCGATCAAAGAATCCCTTTTTTCGCCTCCGGCCTTTAAAGAAGGTGTTAGGATATACGCATCCTCATATTCCTTTAGCAAGGCATCTAGGTTGTTCTTGGAAATTCTTTTAATATGTTTTATCACATCGGCTGAATCATAGCCATTTACGGAAAAACCAAACCGCATTTGTGCATCTACTTTGTCTCCATCCGTTACAGCCACCTCACGCATATTATCTCCAATTCTAGCTACTTTCAGGTTTTGGAATTCGTCCCAGCCTAAGGCCACCCTGGACCAGATGCCCAATTTCTTCTGCACGCGGTCCTGCTGCCAATGCCCAACGACCACTTTTCGTTTTTTGCGCATTCTTGACATCATGAACCCAAATTCTCTGTCGCCATGGGCGGATTGGTTCAGGTTCATAAAATCCATATCAATAGTATCCCATGGTACTTCAGCGTTAAACTGTGTATGCAAATGGCAAAGGGGTTTGGTCAAAACCGTCAAGCCCTTGATCCACATTTTAGCCGGGGAAAATGTATGCATCCACGTGATAATACCGATGCAGTTTTTGTTGGAACTTGATTCCAGACAGATATCGGTTATTTCATTAGGAGTTTTAACAATTGGCTTATAAATAATTTTTATCGGAATATGCTTAGATGCATTTAAACCTTTTACAATTTCCCGAGAATTATTGGCAACCTGCTTTAGTGTCTCTTCGCCGTATAAATGTTGGCTACCTGTTATAAACCAGATTTCTTTTTTAGTTATGTCGATCATGGGATGTAATAGTTATTGGGTTAAAAGTAAATGTTCACTGCCACTGATTACTGCCCACTGCCGCAGCCTACTTATATTGCGTTTGCGTTAATGGGCTATTTGATATATGGAATTTGATATTTGGAATTTCTATATTGCTCATTGTCCGTAATAGGCATCTTTGCCATGCTTGCGGTCATAATGTTTTTTTATTAATGAATCTTTCAATCTGGGGGCGTTCGGATTTATCTGAAGCGTCAAATAGGCCATTTCTGCAATGGCTTCCAACACCTTACTATTGTAAACTGCTTTCGCGGCATTTTTACCCCAGGCGAAGGGGCCATGGTTTCCCAATAGGACCATTTCAACTTCGGTATGCGAGAGATTTTTTTCCTTGAAACAATCCAATATTTGAATACCTGTATTATGCTCATAGTTTCCTTCGATAAGGTAATCGCTTATAGGGGGCGCACATGGAATGTTCGTTGTTAGATGGTCGGCATGGGTAGTTCCAAAAACAGGAATGTCCTTTTGCGCCTGTGCCCAAGCTACGGAATAGACAGCATGAGTATGTGCAATACCCCCGATATCATTCCAATTCTTGTACAGATAAGCATGGGTCTTTGTATCGGATGAAGGGCGCATGGTACCTTCTACAATGGTATTCGCGTAATCCAAAATGACCATATCATCGGCCTTTAGATCCTCGTAAGGGACGCCGCTAGGCTTGATGGCGAAAATGCCCTCGCGCCGGTCTGCGGCACTCACGTTACCAAAGGTATAGAGAACCAACCCTAAGGCATTGAGCTGCATATTGGCTTCGTAGCATTCCCTTTTCAGTTCTTTATATTTGGAATTCATGGTCGGCTGTTTTTTGTTTGATGGATTCCACAAAAGCTCCCAACTCGCTGTAGGAAGCCATCAATTTTTCATATTCGGAAATCGCACTTGCTTCGGGGAAATATTCTGCTTCGAAATCACTTCCCATTTTTTTTGCGGCTTCTATAACATTTGGATAAATACCCGCCGCCACGGCTGCATAAATGGCTGCGCCCACGGCAGGAGCTTGATCAGAGGTGGCCACTTTGATGGGTTTGTTAATCACATTCGCGAGGGTCTGCATGATGAATGGTGATTTTCTGGCCACCCCGCCAATACCGATAACCGTGTCTATTTTCACGCCTTCGTCCTCGAACCGGTCCACTATTTTTTTGGAGCCAAAACAAATGGCATTGATCAACGCCTTAAAAATTTGAGGGGCCATTGTGCCCAACGATAAGTTTGTGATGGCGCTTTTCAATTCTTGATCCGCATCAGGCGTGCGGCGGCCGTTGATCCAGTCCAGGGCGATAGGGATGCATTCCGAGAGGGGAACTTTCTCAGCATGCTCGGAAAGTGTTTTAATAAATTTGGAATTAATTTCCTTTTGCAATTCTTTTTTTTGGGTATCGGAGAGTATTTTTGATGTCATGACCAAATTATCGATAGGCCAAGAAAGCACGTCCTTGAACCAGGCCAATACATCCCCAAAAGCGGATTGTCCGGCCTCCAATCCGATCATTCCCGGAATGACTGAACCATCTACCTGCCCGCAAATTCCATTAACGGTTTTGGACCCGATGGCATCGTAGGATGAAACAATAATGTCGCAGGTAGAAGTACCCATAACCCGTACCAAAGCATGTTCTTCTATTTTGGCACCTACCGCTCCGGAATGTGCATCAAAAGTACCTACCGCAACTACGGTATCAATCGTAAGTCCTAATTTATTCGCCCATTCTTGACTGAGGTTTCCGGCAATGGAATCCGAAGTATAGGTTTCGTTATATAATTTGCCCCTGAGTTCTGCCAAATAAGGGCTTAACCGCCCCAAAAACGATTCGGGAGGAAGACCGCCCCAGTCGGAATGCCACATGGCCTTGTGCCCCGCCGCGCAGCGGCTTCTTTTAAACGATTTTAAATTTTTGTTGCCGACCAGCAAATAGGTCATCAGGTCACAATGTTCCATCCAGGAG
>JALZND010000376.1 GCA_030857845.1 Bacteroidota bacterium
CCCTAAAGTTACATAGTAATATTGCCTAAAGAAATTAGCAAAAACCTTATTCTCCATTTTGAATAAAAAGATCAGGAAAGTGAAGTTTCATTATCTGATTTTGAAGTTTCATTTGAGACATAGTATCCTCAATAAAAACAAAAAACATTTTACCTGCTTTCTACTATTTAATTTAAGATACATTTTGGAAAATGATGAAAGCAATTATTTTAAATATTAACAACCCTTGAAAAATACCAGCATACTGATATGTGAAAATGATTGATAAAAGGTGGGCACTTGAAATTCTGTCTTGGCGATGATTCTAGCCCAAAAGGATAAGTCAAAGTTTGAACACAGGAGACAACACCGAAAATTCTTTTTAATTCTTGACTTTTTAAAAAATCTGCATTACTATATATAGATAATTTTTTAATTCTAGCCTTTATTAATTAACATAATTAATGCCCATGTTGTAAGGATTAGCCTTTTTCATGTAGGCCTTCAATGGTTATAATCTATGCCTTTTGCTTTTTACATTAACTACAGGTGACATCTTTTGAAAACAGCCCCATAAAAGAAAGAGGCTTACCTTTTGGGCAAGCCTCTTTTACAACTATATTTAAATATTAAACCGTTTCCAAGTTATAAAACCTATAATGGACGTATATTTTGTTGGTTTTTAGAATATGCAATACGTTATCCCACAGTATCTCATAATTTATCACTTCCATATCTTCATATAAATCGCCTGGAATTTGTGTTTTTACCAACTTCTTGTAATATGTTTTGCCCTTTTCATTTACAGTCTCATAGTTAAACTCTTTTTCTGTAATGATCGACAGTAATCTTATGAAAATACTGTTCCTATAGTTATTCCTTTTGTCAAGATGAACGGAATTATAGTTTTGAAGATCGTCAACGGCCTTCCTTACGCCTTCAATATCACCGCTTCTAAGGAAGAATAAAAATTGAATAACAAGTGTTGAAATGTTATATCCTTGTTTGTCTTTAGGAAAATGAGGAACAATCTTTAAGAAATCTTCAAGATCAAAGCCCCATCTTAGCAATTTTGTATCGTTTACAAACACAAGGTAAGCCCTGTAAATCTGCCATCTTTCTTTTTCAGACTCATCTAAATTATTAAAATTCTTATTGGTCCTCACCTTTCTGAAAAGATCGCCGGCTTTTTTGTAATTCTGGCCTTTCATCATCAGCAAGAAATGATACTCTATAAAGCCGAACCATTCAGTACTTCCATTTTTAAATAACTTATAAGCTTTATCTGCATAATCATTGCCATTTTTGGCGTCTTCTATACAATAGAAAGAAAACAACTTTGTAAAGGCAATTTTCTTTTTGTCAAGATCTACCATTACTTCATTATTTGCCTTTGACAAATATTTCTTTTCAATCTTTGTACAAATCTTTATATTTTCTTCAAAATCCCAGTTCAACTGATTGTTTTCAAGCATAAGCTTGTGAGCTAATATATCTAGCCGGTTGCTTTGGCACTTTTTGGCAGCTTCTTCTATTTTGGCAATAGTTTCCGGGACTTTCGCTAAAATCCTGTTTTGTGCACTTACAGATTTATTAAGAAATACAAGAGTGTTATAATAAAGCTCTTCACACTCATGGATGGAAGATTGTAATTTCTTGACTTTTATAAGTTCGGTATTGGTTTCGATAAAGGGGGTAGATTTTCCAAGGATGGCATATTCATTCCTCAACATACTTAATGCCTCAACCTGAATATCTATAAATTCAAACTCTTCAGCAGTTTTAATTAGGTGTGGCAATTGCCTTATTGCTATATCATTGGCTCCCTCATTAATCAATATCTGACATTGGTGCAATAAGTGCCTGCATTCGTATTCATTTTTGCCATAGCAGGTATACAATTCTTTTTCATAATCGAGGAAATAAAGATGGTTAAGCAATTTTTGCTTTAATTTACCCTTTGCATTCCGATAATTTCGGTTACCAGGATCAGCCTTAAACATATCTTTTGCAGCTACTTCATCGGTAGTATATTTATCACTTATTATGCCATCATAAAGTAGGTTATCTTTCGAAATTTCTTTCTTACGGAAGTTTTGATTTACAAGCTGAATACTTCTTTGACCTTTCTTTTTGGCAATCTCAATTAACTTTAACAGATCTTCCATTTTTAATTTGTTAATGAAGGTATAAATTATACTATATATAAAGATTTAAGCAAAACAGTAACCACCTTTTTCAATAAAAAAATTTTATTTTATAATTCCTGTTTTTCATCTATCAGAAATGTAAATATTTTGATTTATACCTTTGCATCAACGTAAAATGCATTCTTATTCTAATTTAAAATAAACATAGCTTGCTGAAGCAGGATAATCCTGATCCTAATCTATAATTTTCCAATTTTAAATGGGGGATAAAAGAATACACTTAAACTTAACTTTTTGCACAATGACACTTTATTGCAGATTAATCCATTTACCAATTTTAAAAATATTAAGCAAATATCATAAATATGGCGGTGAAGGAAAACCAAATATACCTAAGTTTAATTATTAAAAATCAATCCAAGAATCAGTCGGTTGTATTTTACCAATTTTACCTACAAGTAAATTAATTTTTTACAATAATTTTATATTTATTTTTTAATAAATATCTACTTATTTAATTATTTATAAAAGTTATTGTAATTAGAAAATTTATATTTGCGTATATTCTTGTTTATTTTAAAAGTTCGAAATATTAAAGGATTCTATATTTAAAAAAAATTAAAAAAACATTTTCCGAAAATACTTTTTAAACTATATTAAAGCTAAATTTGCAATTAGTAAACTTTCTTTTAAAAGGAAGAAAATCAAAAAAATGGATAGATACAGAATAGAATTTAAATGCAATAAAGTACCCAAGCCTAATACAGGACTAGAAGGTTTTGATACGGATAAAAATTATATAGGTAGATCATTCAACGGACTTTTTGAAGTATCCTCAAGTTGGGGAAGTGGCAAGCAAACTAAACTTATCAATAAGACTATATTTGATGAGTATTTTGAATTAATCAAGAAAAATTAAATCTTATTCAGGTAGGATTTGTTTTCATGATCAATTAAATTGATATGGAAATGAAAATTACCCAAATAAAAGAAACCTGCCTTTATGTTCAGAACTTGGACATATCCCAAAAATTTTACAACGAAACATTAGGGTTCCCTGTCATTGGCCAAGCAGAAAATCGTCATGCTTTTTTCAGGGCAGGGACATCAGTATTGCTTTGTTTTAATCCTGAAGCTACAAAAAATGAAACCAAGCTACCGCTGCATTATGCTTTTGGTCCGCAACATATTGCGTTTGAAGTAAAAGAACACGATTACCAAATCTGGCTTGAAAAGATTAAAACTGAGGGAATTAAAATTATTCATATACAGGAATGGAAGAACAATCAATCTTCATTTTATTTTCATGATCCAGATGGAAATGTTCTTGAAATTATACCTGAAGGTATTTGGGAATGATTGGCAAAAAAAATGGAGGTTGAAAATTCCCTCCATTTTTTTATGTTTAGAAAATTATGTTATGGCTTCTTTAAAAAGTCTTTTACTTTACCTTTTGCCTGTTCCTTAACTTGTTCTTTAGCTTTTTCCACTTCCTGGTTGGCTTTTTGCTCAACTTCTTCCCTTTTTTGTTCTACCTCTTGCCTGGCTTTCTCCTCAGCTTCTTTTTTACGGGCATCAAATTCTTCTTTAGCTTTATCCACCTCTTGGTTTACCCTTTGTTCAATTGCTGCTTTTGTTTGCTGTTGTACAGACTCGCCAGCTTCGGCACCTGCCAAACCAAATTTAGGGTCTTCGTATGTTCCTCCTACCTTAAGGTTTAATTTAATGTTAGAACCACCTGTGGCAGCATTTCCACTGATTGATGCCAATGCGTTGTTTAAAGCTGCCCCTGCAGCACCTCCAGGAATATCCATTTTTAATTTATAGTCAAGGCTGCCGTCAATGCCATTGCTTCCCTGTACGGTAGTCTTATAGTTTCCAACATT
>JALZND010000377.1 GCA_030857845.1 Bacteroidota bacterium
GGTATATAGTTATTAAAAATTTATCTTAATTATAAGGTAAACCTGAGAAAAAATTTCACTTTCCATAGTGTCCAGCTCAAGCGCATTTTGGAATTTTGAGTAAAAAAGTTGTTGTTGTTCGTGGCTGAGGCCCTAAGCGTGTTTTTAACTATGTAATAATTAGAATTTGTGGAGATATTGAAATCTATTTTATCGCTGATGTTGCTGCTGAGGTTTATCCCCAAGCGAAAATCGGTATTATAGGCAAAATTAGGTTTATTATTAATCCTTCCGGGGTTCTGGCATATCCTAAAGAACCTCTTAGGTTGATGTTGGAGCTGAGGAAGGTGAGCGGTTTTCCGTAATTAAAAAAAGTCCGTACGATCCTAAAGCCATTCGGTAAAATATTCCCAAAGTTGCGCTCAATGAAATTTGTTTCTGGATATAAGCACCCGGTTTTTTAAATGGATTCAATGCACCTTTTAAGTTTCAGGAAAGTTTAATAAAATTCTTATTTTTTTCGATTCCAACCTGGAAAATGAATTTTGTGTCATTGAATGGGAATGTCTTTTTAACTTTATGAATAAATTAATTTTAGTTTTTGGAAGCCTGTGCTTCATGTTTTTACTGTCTTTTTGTGGTGGGGATGACCCACAGCCAGCAAAGGAAATAGAATGGAAAAGCCTGGGGCTAAAAAACCACATCGTAAATAAGGTCCTGATTTACAAAAACAACCTTTATGCAGTTACGGATAAAGGTTTTTATGTCAAAAACAGGAAAGAACAAAGTCAAAACTGGCAACTTTTAGGTTTTGAAAATAAAAAATGCCAGTCTTTTTTGATTTTTAATGAAAACGAGATCATTGTTTCATTGGTAGATAGGGGAGATCCATCTCAAAACGGAATATTTAAAACTGATGACGGAGGAAATTCATGGTTTGATTTTTCCAACGGTTTTGGGGGAGGTGAAGATGTTGAGCCAGCTTTTGATATCAGTGTAAATCCTAGCGACTCTTCAATATTGTATGCTGTTGGTTATTATGTTGTCGCAAGGTCGAGTGATAGAGGCTTGTCATGGAATCCTGTGTTTGGGGAATGGCAGGGTTTTGCCTCAGGCCTTTCTGTAGTAAAAGCAAATCCCAGAAACCCGCAATCCTTATGGGCAGGAGGCCAAAATGGAATAGAACAGGGATTCTTGTTGTATTCTAAAAACTATGGCAATGACTGGGAACATTGGTTGAACCTGGTTGAAGCTCCAAGTGTGGCAAAAGAAATCTGCTTCCACCCTCGAAAGGCTCAGGAAGTTTATGTAGGCTTTGAAGGAGGTTTAATTAAAACACCGGATGATGGAGTTTCATGGGAAAAATTACTGGAAAGTGATGAAAGTAGGTTTTTCTTTGGGATTGGCATAAATAAATCAAGTCCAGAAAAATTGTACACTGCAGGATGGATCAAACGATTTGACGAACCACAGCCTTTCATAATTTATCAAAGCAAAAATGGCGGCCAAACATGGCAAGAACACGAATATGAAGAGGAGGATTTTGGTGGAGTGTATGATATGGAATTAATTTCTGAAGAAGGAAAAGATAAACTATATCTTGGGCTATTTAAAGGCGGGGTTTATGAAGTTGTATTCAACAATCCATAAATGATCTAAAGCTTCATTAGTGGTCAATAAAGGATTTGAACTTATTATGCTCCTTTCAAAAATTTTAATATAGTTTTATTACTGCCCCCTTACTCTACCTCAATTTTTCCAGTTTCTTTATTTTATTTTTGCTTCTCATAATTGATTTTATCAAAGTTTTGTTTGTGAGTTGCCATTTTGCAATGACTTTTTTTAATCATTTGAATTCCATCTAATTCTTCATCATTGGGCAATATCAGGGTTCATCAACAAATAGAAGCAACACTTAACCCTACCCCCCTTCCCGGCCTGCGGATCTCTGACCCGCAGGAAATAAAAACCTATCACCAACTTCTTTTGGCGGTTTGGAAGACCGCCGTCCGGAAAACAAAATGCGCCTCCCGAACCGTAACTCCCCTTGAATAGCAACAGGCGTGATCCTCCTCTAATTATAACAAAACTAATTTTAATAAAACTAAGGCAATGATACAACCCGTGCAACAAAAGATATTTTAATACATAGGTAAGTCAACATGTTTTAAAGCAAAAAATGGTTAAAGGCTTTAAAATATATTTATTGATTATTTAATAGAAGGAATAGAAACCTTGTGTGCATAATCAAATAGGTATTTATGTTTTCTTGTCCTTTAAATTATCAATTAAAAAAATATAAAATAGAGGGGTTATTATTAGATCCTGTTTTCTTAAGCTATTTAAAATTAATATCTAAGAAGTGAAAATAAGTATAAAATCTGAATTCAAAAGTAAATTTGATAAAAAGCATATTATTAAAGTTGCCATCAGTGTGGTATTTTTATTAATACTTGTTGGGGCTGCTTTTTCATTTTACAATAGTATGATAATGAGAAAAGCTTTAATTGTTCAAGCTCAATCAGTTAAAGTATTAAGTGAAACAAAACGTATTTATGACAATATCCAATTAATGGATAATAGTATTAGGCGCTATGCGCTAATCCGAAAAGAGCAATTCTTGTTTTGGCCTGTAGAATCTGCAATCACAAGGGCAGATGAAGCGTTCGGCAGCATTGAAAAGCTATTTCAGGAGCAGGGTTATCAAAAATCCAAGAATTTTAATGACGCGAAAGCTGGCATGTATATCTATATCTATGACGTATATGCTAAAATGATTGAGCAATTGAAAAGAAATGATCAAGAAGGTTTTCTTGCAATTCTAGACAATGATCCGGGTGTAGATTTTTGGAATGTTTATTTACCATTTGAAAATGAAGTTAATGGATATGAAAATAAGCTGATTGAGAACGCAAAAGCCGATTATGAATCAGCTGTACAAAGGAATGCATGGGTGCAAATGTTACTTTTATTAATTGGTTTGCCCACTTTAGCCGTACTTATAATTACATTGAACAAGGATGAAAAAAGAAGGGAATTATTACTGCTAAACCTCCAAGAGAATAATCAAAAATACTTATTTGACAGCGGTGACACGAAAATAAAAGAGGAAAAAGAAATATTGGACCTTTCGATCGAAAACCTCCAAAAGGCATCGTATTTTGTAAATCAAATTTCAGAAGGGAATTATGATGTAAAATGGGAAAAGCTAACTGATGAGATTGTCCCATTAAATCAAAACAACCTGGCAGGAAGACTGATTTTTATGCGCGACGAAATGAAAAAGGTGAAAGATGAAGACTTGAAAAGGTTCTGGATTACCGATGGACTTTCAAAATGCTCAGAAATAATACGACATAATCAACAAAACCTGGAAGAACTTGCATATCAGTCACTTTTGTTTTTAATTAAATATTTAAACTCAAATCAAGGCAGTTTATATGTTTTGGAAGACAATGAAAACGAAGAGCCTTATCTGAGACTAGCATCCTGCTATGCTTTTAACCGTAAAAAATTAATTACAAAGCGGATGGAAATTGGAGAAGGATTGCTAGGGCAAACCTATCTGGAAGGTGAAACAGTATTTCTAAAAGATTTGCCCAATGGTTATACAACTATAAAATCAGGTTTAGGGGATTCAACACCTTCTTGTTTGGTAATTGTGCCTTTAAAGTATAACGAACAAATACCTGCAATTATCGAATTGGCATCTTTTGAAGTGTTCGAACCCTATCAAATCAGCTTCCTCGAAAGAGCGGGAGAATTTATAGCTTCTGCTATTGCCACTGCCCAGAATAATGGAAAAACCAAAACTTTGTTAGAACAATTGCAATATCAGACAGAACAATTAAGATCGCAAGAAGAGGAAATGAGACAAAATATGGAAGAGTTGGAGGCCACACAAGAGGAAATGAGAAGAAAGGAAATTTCCCTACAAGGTCAAATGGGAAATGAAGAACCAGCTTAATTTTTAAAAGTCAAGATTTAAATATTGAAATTTATTAAAATTAA
>JALZND010000064.1 GCA_030857845.1 Bacteroidota bacterium
GTCTATACGAACCAAAAGCCCATCAATAATAGAAAATGTTAAGGGTAGTTTTATCGTAATGGAAGTACCGACGTTTGGTGAGGAATCCATTTCGATAAGGCCTCTTAATTCGTTGATTTTCCTCCTTACAACATCCATCCCTACGCCACGGCCCGAAACTTCTGTGACCTTTTCCGTTGTGCTAAAACCCGGAAGGAATATTAAATCGAAAATTTCTTTTTTCGAAAGTTCTGTATCAACATTTATCAGTCCTTTTTGAATGGCTTTGTTTTTTACTTTTTCAGGATCTATACCTGCCCCATCGTCTTTTATAAGAATATGAACATTGTTTCCTGAATAGAAAGTCTTTAAGAATATGGTGCCCTGCGCAGGTTTGCCTTTTGCGATCCTTTCTTCCGGGGTTTCTATACCATGGTCCAAGCTGTTTCTGATGATGTGTAAAATAGGGTCGCCGAGATGTTCAATGATGTTTTTATCTAGTTCAGTGTCATCTCCTTCAGTTATGAAATTAATATCCTTTTTCAATTCTGCCGAAAGGTCACGAACCAGCCTTTTAAACCGCATCAATAAGTTTTCTATTGGGATAAGGCAAATACTGAAAGCATTGTCGCGCAATTGACGAACAATTTTCTCTACATTTTCTACTATGTTTATTAGTTCCGGATTTGCATTTTTCTCAGCAAAAAGGCTTAACCTGGCTTGTGTTGTTACAAGTTCACTGACCATGTTCATCAGGTTGTCGAGTTTTTCGGTAGATACCCTCAGGCTGGCTGCATTACTTTCTTTAGCGCTTACCTTATCTTCATTTCCTTCCTGTTTCTTAATTATTTGAAGCAGGTTTTGGATAAATTCTTTTAGCTCCGAAACACTGATGTTGCCATCAATTCCATCAATTTTATTTAAAAATTTTGAATGTGTAAGAAGGTTTCCTTCAGCAACTTGATGGACTTCAAGTGCACAATCATCTTCCACAAACATAAAAATATCCTTTATGGTCTGTATAGGCTCTTTGGTTACCAGGTATATGTCCCAGTATACATAACAATTTTCAGGCTGGATGTCTGAAATTTCAGGAATATCTTTAATGTGTGCGGTGATTTTGCACTCACCCAAAGAATGCAGGTCTTCTATGAGGTATAATGGGTTACTGCCATTTCTCAGGAAGGTGGCTTTTGGCCTGAATAGGATATAATAAGTAAAAATTTTATTACTGACCTCAGCACCAGATATTAATGATTTGGATATATGGGCAGTTTCTGTCCCTGAAATTTTTGAGACAATTGAATTTATTTGTTTTGCCAATGCATCATGTACTTTACCGTTTTCATCCATTGTGTCACTTGAAAGTATATCTTTAAAATGATCAACAGAATTTAAGGTTACATCCAGTATCTCTTTTGTAATAGTGGCTTTACCTTCCCGGATTAAAACATAAATTGTTTCCAGGTCATGGGTGAGCCCGCCTAGTTGTTCATAGCCAAACATAGCACTGCTGCCTTTCAAGGTATGCATTACCCGAAAACAGTTCTCAATAAGCTTTGGGTCATCGGGCCTGGCTTCAATTTCCAGCAATGACTTTTCCAACTCAGCGAGCAGGTCTGTAGCTTCTTCTATAAACTTTGCTTTAAATGGATCCACTATCGTATAATTCGTTTAACATTTGCCAAAAGGGCTTCTACCTGAAAGGGCTTTTCGATACAAGCTGTTGCTCCAGCTTCTTTGGCAAGTTCTTTTTTTTCATTTTTTGAATTAGTTGTAAGCAGTATCACAGGAGTATATTGCATTGACGATATGGCCCTTATATTCTTTATCAAGCTGATCCCATCCATGTTTGGCATGTTTAGATCTGTGATGATAAGGTCTACAGAAGTTGCTTTAAGGAGGTCCAGGGCGTTGTCGCCGTCATCGCCTTTAATGACAATATATCCTGCCCCTTCCAATGTCCTTCCCAGGATGTTGCGGGAACTTTCAAAATCATCAACAATAAGTATGGTCTTTGGCATTTTAGTTTTTTTATAATGTTATAATAACTTATCTGATAACTTTACGCACAACTTCAAGTAACTTGTCCTGAAGGAAGGGCTTTACAAGCCATCCTGTTGCTCCAGCAGATTTTGCATCTTCGCGTTTGCTGTGCTGTGACTCTGTTGTCAGGAGCACGATTGGTGTATATGAGTAATCTGAAAGTTTCCTGATTTCCCTGATTAAAGTTATCCCATCCATATTTGGCATATTTAAATCAGTAATGACAAGGTTTATTTCTTTGCCATCAAAGAACCTTAAAGCGTCAACTCCATCAACCCCTTCTATCACATTATATCCTGCACTTTTTAATGTAAATCCTACCAAGTCCCTCATGCTGTTGGAGTCGTCTGCAATTAGTATTGTTTTATTCATAATTGAGTTATAAAGATTCCCGGAATGTTTGGGACTGGAGCATATGTTCCAGTCCATTATATTTTAATATATTTTCTATCTCAGCAGTGAGATTCATCTTCAAATCCATTTTTTTCTGTTGTGAGCGAATTGTTTTTTCCATGCTGTACAGGAGTTGCAGGAAGGTAACATCCAATGACAATACATTTTCCAGCACCACCTCAAAACCTTCATGTTCACTGATTGCAGCATCCATTGATTGCCTGATTTCCTTGGCATTTTTTATAGTAAGCTCTCCCTCCAAAATAAATTTTACGTTTTTTTTTCCCTCAAAAACAAAAGGCACTAAGGTGATACTAAAACTTTCCATAAGCCTGATATTTAAAAGAGTTCAAAATCCTGTGCATCAATTTTTGTTGAATTTTCAAATTTACCTTGTTCTAAATGAGCAATGCTCTCAAAAACCTTTTTTTCACTTTCAATTGTATACATATCAAATATTTTCTTCCATTTTCCTTCTATTACAAAAGGTTCGTTACAATTGGCTACTAACAATTTTTCTAACACCTTGTCAAGCATTCTTATAGAAATGACAAAATTCGATGGTGTTGATAGAGCCTCTTTTTGAATTTTAAAGTCTTTTCTCAAAGAGCTGATTAGATCATTGTAAATTTTATTAGACACTTCATCTATTTTATTCTTATATTCCTGAAAGAGTAGCTTTAGCTCATTTAATTTTTTGCTAGCTGCCCCCTTGTTTTTGTTGATACAATCTACCGCCTCGCCATATTCAATAATGATATACTTTAACTGGGCAGAATTAATTTGTGCTACCTTGTTTACATTATTTAAATCATCTTTATCAACATTATCTTTTTCTAAAGCCTGTTCCTTATAGAATTCTTCAATTAATTCCAGGTGCACATTGATGATATGTTGAAGCTTTTGCTCAATAATGTCCTGGAATTGAAGAGCATTTATGATTTTAGAACAACAATCATTTATATGATTGATATGTTGTACAGTACATTTTTTGAATCCTTCATCATGATCCTTTCCTGTAATCATTATTTTTAACTCATCCAAGTGAGTAATAATAACTTTTACCGTTTTATTTATTGGTGTGAATTCTATTGAAATTGTAGGCTTTAATGCCCTTATTTCCCCATTTAAATAATATAAATCTGATAAAACCCTCTTATAAAAATGCCTGTCAATTTTTACAAAATTATCTAGTTGTTTAGGCATTACTACAGATATTATTTTGGAAAGATAACAGTTCGTTCTTTATTAAAATTTAAAGATAAATATTAAATAATGCATGAGGTAGTTTTCTCAACTTACCTTTACATTTTATTATTATATTGCATTTCAGGCTATTTTTGGCAGCAGCGGAGACCATGATGCATTATCAGAGCCTGAAATTAGTTCACTTGTATTTGTAATTTTAATATATGTAGATGATTATGTACATTAAGGTTTTTAGGAAACCAGTAAACAAAAAAAAGTACATATCCTGTTGACAGAATATGTACCCAAATGCACTTTTTATTCCGATATTTTTACCGGTTCAATAACACCACATCATTATCATTATATTTTTATCTGATCATTTTTTTTACACTTTCAAGTAAGGCTTCGACTTGAAAAGGTTTTTCTACAAATGCTGTAGCACCTGCTTGTTTTGCCTGCTCTTGTTTATCTGATTTTGCATTTGTGGATAGTAAAATCACTGGAGTAAATTTATAATTTATGGTTTTTCGCAGGCTTTTTATTAAACTTATCCCGTCCATGCCGGGCATGTTTAGGTCAGTAATTATTAAATCGATCCGGGTACCATTCAGTTGTACCATTGCATTTTCCCCATCGCTTCCATGCAGTACGGTATATCCAGCATATTCCAAAGTTCGGCCTAAAATATTTCTTGAACTTTCAAAGTCATCAACAATTAAAATAGTTTTTGGCATAGGTGTTTCTTTTAGAAAGTAATGGCCTTTAGTTTTGTTACTCAAAGTTAGTAAGGCTATTTATTAGAAAAAGATTTAAAGAATGCTTTATAATGCATGGTGCATTTTAATATTCGAATACTTCTAAAATTTAAAATAGCCTTAATTTCGATTGATTTAATAATGTTAATATCGGTAAAATATAATAATAAAAATAAAATATATTAATTTTAATTTAAATTCCACTAAGGTATTACATTAGCCAATCTTTTTTTTTATTGATTTAATAATTTTAAAAAATAGAAAATTAGTACGAACAAGATTGTTATTTTTAAAAATCAAATACCCAATAAGAAACAATGAAAATACTTCACACCGCTGATTGGCATTTAGGCAAGCGTTTGAACGAGTACAGTCGGATAGAAGAACAAAGGCAGGTACTTGATGAAATATGTGCTATCGCAGATGCTGAAGGTGTTGACGCTGTTGTAATAGCTGGTGACCTGTACGATAATTTCAACCCTGCAAATGATGCTGTAGAATTATTCTACAAAACAGTGCACCGACTTTCAAAAAATGGAAAAAGGGCTGTAATTGCCATAGCTGGCAACCATGATTCGGCCGATAGGATAGATGCTCCACATCCTTTGGCAAAAGAATGTGGCATAATATTCAATGGAAGGCCTTTTTCAGAAATTATTCCTTTTAAATTAGACTGTGGATTTGAAATTATAAGGTCCGCTCCCGGTTTTATTGAGATGAAGCTGCCTGAAATGGATTATCCTTTAAGGCTTATTTTAACACCTTATGCCAATGAGGCCAGCATGAAGCAATACCTGGGAACAGAAGACAGGGAAGAAGAGCTGCGCCAAATCCTTGAAAAAAAATGGTTGCAGCTTGCCAATCAGTATTGTGATCATAGGGGGGTAAATATATTAGTGGCCCATTTATTCTTCATGCAAAAAGGCGGGCCTATTCCTGAAGAACCGGAAGATGAGAAGCCTATACTGCATATTGGTGGGGCACAGGCTATCTTTACAGAAAATGTTCCAGATCAAATACAATATGTGGCTTTGGGGCATCTTCATAGATTTCAAATGCTGGGCAAAGATCCTTGTCCCGTTGTTTATAGCAGCAGCCCCCTTGCATATAGCTTAAGCGAAGCAAGTCAGCAAAAATATGTGATAGTGCTGGATGCTGAACCTGGAAAATCTGTCAAATTTACGCCAATAAAGCTACAATCAGGGAAGCGACTTGAAAGAAAACGATTTTTAAACATTGAAGAAGCTTTGACCTGGTTACATGAAAACCAGGAAACTTATGTAGAAATTAAATTGGTTACTGAAAATTATATAGATGCCAAAGTGAAGCGGGCCCTATATCAGGCTCATGATGGAATTTTGGCAATAATACCTGAAAGATTGAACGATAATAATACGATAGAAGAAGGAATAAATACAGTTGACCTAAATAAAGACATAAAAGATCTTTTTAAAGATTATTTTAAGCATAGAATTGGGCAGGAACCTAACGATGATATAATAGGTTTGCTGAACGAAATATTAAATATTGAAGAGCAATGATCCCAATTTCATTAACCTTAAAGGGTTTATATTCATATAAAGAAAGTCAAATAATTGACTTTAAATCATTGACCTCATCAGGGTTGTTCGGGATATTTGGTGCGGTAGGGAGTGGAAAATCTTCTATACTGGAAGCCATAGTTTTTGTTTTGTATGGCAAAAGTGACAGGCTCAATGAAAAAAACGATAACCGGTACTATAACATGCTCAACTTGCAGAGCGATGAATTAATGCTGGACTTTATTTTTATGGCAGGTCAAAATAATGCAGAACAATACAGGTTCAGGTTTTTGGCCAAAAGAAGTAAAAAAGATTTTGAAAAAGTTGAAGTAAAAGAGCGCAATTATTATCAATGGAATGAAGGAGAATGGTTGCCGTTAGAAGGTATTAGCGATGCTGCGGCAATTATTGGTATGAACCATCAAAATTTCATGCAAACCATAATTATCCCGCAAGGAAAATTCAAGGAATTTGTGGACCGCACTGCCGGGGAAAGGACCAAAATGCTTAAGGAGCTTTTCCATCTTGATAGGTTTGATCTTTCACAAAAAACAAATCTATTGATAAGCCACAACAAAGCAGATATTGATAAACTTGAAGGACGACTTGAAGAACTAGGGGATGTGGATGATTTTAAAATCTTGCAAAAAGAAGAAGAATTAAAGCAAATGAACGCTTTGCTCTATGAGGCTGAACTTAAATGCAATGCCAATAAACAGGAAGAGCAGAAGCTTTCAATCTTAAAGAAACTATTTCTCCAAATTGAAGAACAGGAAGGAAAACTGCAGTTATTGCAAAGCCAACAACATGTATTCGCAGAAAAAGAAATAAAGTATAATGCTTATGAAAAAGCTTTTACTTTTTTAAAAGAAAAGATTAAGAATAGGGAAAGTTTACTTAATGAAATTAAGAAAACTGTTGCAAGCCTTGAAGAATTGAATAACAAGAAAAATTATAACGATGCTCAATATGAAGCACATGAGCAGGTTTTGGGTTCTGCAAAAGAATCTTTTGATAAAAGGGATGAAATGAAAAATAAGTGTGATGACCTTGAGACCCTTATTAAACTAAAAACTGTAAAAGAAAAGCTTGCTGATCTTAAAAGTATCTTTGAAAACCAAAAAGTGCACGAAGAAAGGATCACTAAAGAATATAATCAGCTAAAAAATACCATTTCTGAAAAAGAAACTGCTTTAACCTTAGCAGAAGACATTTTTCCGGATGTATCAGAATTACAGCAAGTTTACATATGGTTTCAGCGTAAAGAAGATATCGCAAAGGAGGTAGGAAGGCAGAAAGAAAATGTTGATGTAAACCTTACAAAAATAAATTCCCTTGAAAATGAAAAAACAAGGATTTTCAGCAATGGTAAATCTTCATTGAGCTTGGATGAAATAGCATCTTTTATCAAACAAGAAAACGAAAGGGCAGAAGGTGGAAAGAATATTATAGAAGAAGAAATCCAGTCATTGCAGGTCCAGCAAAAGTTGGCGGAATACTCCAACACACTGGAAAGCGGAAAACCATGCCCATTATGTGGTTCACTGGACCATCCTGCTGTTACCACTATCCACAACGTTGATGATAAAATCAACATTAAACAAGAAGCTCTCAATAAGATTTTGCTCCAAATAAAGGAATATAAGTTACAGGAATCTCAGCTGCAAAAATTAAGTATTGAACTGACAAACCAAAGCGACCTGCTTAAAGCAAAGAAACAGGAGTATGAAGCGGCAGCCAATAAGTTGATACTTCATCAACAATCTTTTAAATGGAAGAAATATTCTGCAGAAGATCCAACGGAAGTGGAAGAAAAATTAAAAGCTTTTGAGGTTCAAACCCAAAACAACCATAACCTAAAGTCAGAATTAAAAAAACATAAAGAAGAAGCAGCAAAAAGGGAAGATTTATACCTAAAATCCAAAGATCAAATTCAACAGCTGCATAATGAAGTATGTTCGGAAGAGGCAAGGTCCAAAACTTATGAAGATCAATTAAAACAGCTACAATATGAAAAGTATGAAAAATACCAGATCTTACAGCTTAAGGAAAGCTTGCAAAAAGGTGTAAAACAACTTGCTGCTACAGAAAAAAATTATGATGAGGCTATCAACCAACATCATAAGCTGAAGATGGAACAACAGATGCTTGCCCAGCAAATTTCTTTTCGGACAGAAAGCCAATCACAAATGCAGGTAAAACTAAATGATTTAGAAGATAGCATTGGAAAATTATTGGAAGAAAAGGGATTTGAATCAATGGACCATGTAAATAAAATTTTAGCGTTGGCCATTAACCTTGAAAAAGAAAAGCGGGATATCGAATTGTTTCACCGCGAATTACACAGCACCAAAAATGCCCTTGAAAAACATTTTGAAGAAGCTGCCGGGCACAATTATGATGAAGTTTATCATAAAAACCTCATCTCCCAATTGGATGCCATAGAAACCCAGGTTAAAGAATTGAAAAAGGAATTTGATGTTCAGGAGCATGAAATTGTGGAATTGCAAAAACGCCTAAATATTAAAAGCAATTGCAAAAAGGAGCTTGATCAGCTTCTTTTAAGGTCTGAAAACCTTAAAGAGCTTCGTAAACTATTTATGGGCAGCGGATTTGTAAGATATGTTTCTACCATTTATCTTCAAGATCTTTGTAAAGCTGCCAATCAAAGGTTTTTTAAGCTTACCCAAAATAATCTGAGCCTCGAGCTCAACCAAGATGAGGAGTTTATAGTAAGGGATTACCTTAACAATGGTAAGACAAGGCTTCTAAAAACTTTGTCCGGTGGCCAGACTTTTCAGGCTGCTCTATGCCTGGCACTTGCCCTGGCAGAAAACGTCAAATCTTTAAATAAAGCAGAGCAAAGCTTCTTTTTCCTTGATGAAGGTTTTGGCTCTCTCGACAAAGAATCTTTGAGGATAGTTTTTGATACATTAAAAACTTTAAGAAATGAAAACAGGATTGTAGGCATCATCTCCCATGTAGAGGAGCTCCAGCAGGAAATTGATGTTTATCTGAAAATTGTCAATGACAGGGAAAAAGGAAGTATTGTTAATTATAGTTGGAAATGACTTTAAAAGAATCCAGAAATTAATTTTCCTATGATTATTCACAGCATCCTGATTTGAAATTTTACAGAGGATCGGCAGTTACCTGAAAAACCATATCTGCCCTAATGGTAATACTTGATTTTGGTACCTCCCTTATTTCTACAACATTCCTTATATTATAACTGTCTTTTTTTAAAAATACATCCAATTTACTTCCTGAAGGGGTCAAAGTTAAAGTGTTGCCTGTTGTAAGTGGAATGTCCGTAATGCTGGCCAAAATAACTTCTTTTTCAGCTGCAGCAGAAATAAAAATAGTGATGGATTTTAAGAACCTGAAGGTCATGTCATCAGGATCTGTAAGGTTTAAAGTTAAATCTTTTAGAAAAACATCCTTTACAAGCGAGGCATTGGTGTTATTGTTCTTAAAGGTACTGGATGCTGATGATTGAATGGTTGGTACAGGAATATTAATAGGAAGATTGATTGCAGTTGAAGAAGGAATGGTAAAGGTCGCAGAATCTTTAACATCAAATGTTAGCAGCTGATCTAGCTTGTCGCACGATAATAAAGTTATTATTAATAATAATATCGGTATAAAAACTATTTTATTTTTCATTTATGCCATGGGATTATGGCTTGCAAAATATAAATACCAAATTATATACTATGTTGTAATAATTCTATTACCTGAGTCATGTGCTTTTTCTAATATTATTTTAGGTAAAAGGATATTTATAGCACCTTTAAAATAATATTAAATAGGTTTAACTTGAGGTTTCGCAGCATCCGTTTTGTCACAATTATTGCTTTAAAAGGCAAAAATTCCGCCAAAACTATTAACTCTCCTTTTCATTAGCCACGGGTTTAAAGGTGGCTAATGAAATTTGACCCAGCTGGGGTCTGTGGCGCAAATTTTTAGAGTTCTGAAATAGAAAAATGCAAATCCTATATTTAAAAACACTAAAGGGACTTAATTACCTCTCTAATTCGCCAATCCGACATGCGAAACTTTTATAGGTGTAATTTAGGTTAATTGAAAACCGATTAATAAGATAAATTAATTGTTTCCATCATATGAAACCCTGTAAACAACCCCATTTGAGTCATCAGTGAAAAGGATTGACCCATCATTATGAACTGTTAGACCCACTAATCTACCAAAATGTGACTTACCATCTTCTAAGAGGAATCCAGTCACAAAATCTTCAAATTCAACGGGTTGGTTATTTTCATCAAAACGGACCCTTACCACTTTGTACCCGGTTGGGTTTTCCCTGTTCCATGATCCCCTCATGGTTACAAAAGCGTCATTTTTAAAATTATTTGGAAATTGATCTTTGGTATAAAATGCAAAGGATAAGGCAGAGCTATGCGGTTGGTACATCAAAACGGGCAGTTTTGTTTTTTTTACAAATTCTTCATGATCCATTTCTTTAGGCTCGCGGTGAGGCATTTTTTTGCCATCATCGAAAACATATGGCCATCCATAATGTGCGCCTTCCTCAATTTTATTAAGCTCTTCATGGCTTACATCATCACCTAGCCAATCAGTGTTATGGTCCATTCCCCAAAATTCTTTTGTTGCTGGGTGAAAGTCGAACCCTGTAGTATTCCGCAAGCCTTTTGCATATACCTTACGTTCTTTTCCCTCAGCGTTAAATTGTAAAATTGTGGCATGTTCTGGGTTTGGTTCTTCACATGCATTGCAAGTACTGCCAATTGAGACATATAATTTGTTGTCAGGACCAAACTTCATGGTCCTGTTTGGGTGCTGCCCTCCATCAGGAAGGTCATTGACTAGCGTTTGTAATTTTCCCAAAGTTCCATCCTGCTTGATATCAGCACGCAAAATTTCTTTTATAGTAGCTAAATACATTTTGTTATTATGAATGGTAATGCCATGAACGTCCTTTTTTTCAGCTACTACCTTTCGTTGATCGGCTTTGCCATCTCCATTAGTATCACGCAAAAGAATGACATTACCTTCGTCGCGTGCAGTTACGTATACTGCCCCATCTTTTCCTGTGGTCATCATGCGTGCATTACCCAGGTTATCAGCAAATTTTTCAATTTTAAATCCTTGAGGAACTTTCAATTTTTTTATATTTTCTTCAGTTGCATCCTGTTTTCCAGGTTTGAAAACAGCAACTTCCATTTTTGCTTGTTTTGGCTCCTCCGCCATTTGCGACTGTGCAGGAAGAGAAAATAACAATAGGAGACAAAGGGAAACCTTCAGGATAGTATTTAATGTATTCATTTCTTAAATAATTGGATAAACAAAAAATATAACCCAGGTTTATCATTAAAGGTTTTGAGTCTCTTTTAGGCTTTTGTCCTTTTATATATAACTTTGTAGTTTATGGGCGGGTTATTAAATGGCGATTAAATGAAGTGTATAAAAAAAGATGATAAAAGTTACTAAAGATATAAATTTGAAAAATATTATTGTGATAGGAGATCGGGTTCTTATTAAGCCCAGAAAACATTCAGAGAAAACAAGTTCAGGGCTTTATTTGCCACATGGGGTGCAGGAACGTGAAAAAATTCAATCGGGTTATATCATCAAAACAGGTCCCGGGTTCCCTATGCCGATACATGTGGAAGATGAACCGTGGAAAGCAGAAAAGGAGCCTGTAAAATACATTCCTCTTCAGGTTAAAGAAGGTGATTTGGCAATTTTTTTACAAAATGGAGCTTTTGAGGTAATGTATGAGCAAGATCGTTATTATATAGTGCCACAAAGTTCAATTTTAATGGTGGAGCGGGAAGAAGATCTTCTTTAATTCTAACATACCCAAATTTTGAATGATAGGTTTTAGAAGATCTTCACAAAATCAATTCATCATGTAGTAAGATTTCGCATTATTAACCTGTTTTTGTGAAATTATATTCATTAAAAATCAAATTGATGTGAAAATCTATTGCTGATTAAGTTCTTAGGTCATCAAGGTTGAAAAATAATTGTTTTTAGAATATATTAATTTAAAGAACAAATG
>JALZND010000065.1:0-2669 GCA_030857845.1 Bacteroidota bacterium
GTCCCTGCCCTGCTCCTGCAGTTTATAGGCTTTTAGTTTGTTCAGCAGGCCAATGCCCCTACCCTCTTGGTTCATGTAAAGCACAATGCCCTTTCCTTCTTTTTCTACCATTTGCATGGCGCTGTGAAGCTGACTGCCACAATCGCACCTGCATGAGCCAAAAATATCGCCTGTTACACAAGAAGAATGCACCCGGACCAATACTGGCTCATCCTTTTCCCATTTACCTTTAATTAACGCCAGATGTATTTCATTAGTATTGAGCTGTCGGTAAGCTATTAATTCAAAATTGCCATATTCTGTTGGGAGCTGTACCCCAATTTCACGTTCAATAAGCGTTTCCTTCCTTAAGCGGTATGCAATAAGGTCTTTTATGGAAACCAGTTTTAACTTATGTTCATCGGCTACTTTTCTCAGATCTGACAGCCGCGCCATAGAACCATCTTCATTTAATATTTCTACCAATACCCCAGCAGGAGCCAAACCTGCCATTTTAGCAAAATCAACAGCGGCTTCCGTATGCCCTGTTCTTCTTAACACACCGCCTTCTTTAGCTTTTAACGGAAAAATATGCCCTGGCTTTCCAAGGTCATCGGGATTCGTGTCTTTGTTAACCAAAGCCTGGATGGTTTTTGCCCTATCACTAGCAGAGATACCAGTGGTACAACCATGGCCTTTAAGGTCGATGGATACTGTAAAAGCCGTTTCATGTAGAGCTGTATTTTTACCAACCATAAGTTCAAGCCCTAGCGCTTCACATCTTTCTTCCGTTAAAGTTGCGCATATAAGCCCTCCCCCCTTTTTCCTCATGAAGTTGATAATTTCAGGAGTTACATGCTCGGCAGCACATATAAAATCTCCTTCGTTCTCACGGTCTTCATCGTCTACTACTACAATAACTTCACCTCTCCTTATCGCCTCAATGGCATCCTCTATAGGGTCCAGGATTATTATATCATTCATTTCTTTAACAATTAATTTTAAGGTGGTTCCTGCAAAAACTACTTTGCATTGTAAACTATCTTCTAACAATAAAAGTCTTGTCTGCGTTCATGGGCAGCTTTTGTTGTATTGTGTATTGTGTATTGTGTATTGTGTATTTTATTGTTTTATTGTTTTATTTATTAACTACTATTCCCAACTTATTGGCAATTTCCATTTCAGATTTTTTCAATTCCGAATGTATCCTGATGTATTTTTCCTGGTCTTCCTGGCTTTCAGCTTTTTTTAATGCAGCCATATTTTCAGAAATCAACTTTTGTATTATCCGGAAGTTCAACCTTAGTATGTTCGTCAGCACTACTATATGCAGCACATCAGTTTCACGGGGTATCATTATTTGAAATTTATTTTTCCAGTTAATGCTAATGTCATATTTTTGTGATATCAGGTCTATTACCGCATTCCTTACCTCCTCAGAACCATTTCTGATAAAATAATCTGAATCTGCAATATTTCCCTGGTTAAGCTGTGTCTTAAATTGATGTAAAATTTCTTTGTAAACAGGTGTGTGGAACTCTATGTCTTCCAGTTCAGAAAGTAAATAATCATATATATGATATTTTTCTTCAAATTTGTTCAAGGCATAGCTTATCAACAACCGGATACTTTCCCTTTCCTGCAAAACTATAACTTCCTCGTGGTTTAGTTTCTGTTCTTTAACCAATTCTTCCCCAACCCGTAAAGGAGATTCTTCAAAAAATTTTTCTTCGGCTTTGCCTACCGAACCTGCTTCCTTTTTCTTTTTTATATGGACCTTATTGAGCTCGGAGATCAAGATGCCTTCATCAATGGACAATAAGCTGCTGCACTCCTTGATATAAACCGCCCGTTGTACCGGGTCTGCTACTTTGGCAATGGTGCCTATGATTTCCTTAATGGTTTCAGCTTTTTTTATGGGGTCATTTGCAGCTTGTTCGGTAAAAAGCAGGGTTTTAAATGTAATAAAGTCCCTGGCATTTTCCTTAAGGAAATTTTGAAAGGCAGCAGTTCCTAATTTCCTGGAATAACTGTCAGGGTCTTCACCATCAGGGAAAGTTATGGCCCTAACATTCAAGCCACTCTCAAGAATCATGTCTATGCCCCTTAAAGAAGCTTTGATCCCAGCGACATCCCCATCAAATAATACGGTTATATTTTTAGTATACCGGCTTATGATTTTTATCTGGTCTTCTGTCAGAGAAGTTCCTGATGAAGAAACTACATTTTCCACACCTGAAAGATGCATTGAAATAACATCGGTATAACCTTCTACGACATAGCAATTATCTTGCAACCTGATGGACTGTTTTGCCTGGAATAGGCCATAGAGGGTTTTACTTTTATGATATACCTCTGTCTCTGGTGAGTTCAGGTACTTAGGCTGCTTTTTATCGGCTTTTAATATCCTTGCACCAAATGCAATTGTTTTTCCCGTATTGTTGTGAATAGGAAAAATGGCCCGGCCCCGGAACCTGTCATAAGTTTTGCCTTCTGTCCTTATAATGAGCCCGGCTTGTTCTAAAATATCCGGATTATAACCTTTCTTTTCAGCATCTTTTAATAAGAAGTCCCAGCCTTCAAGGCTGTAGCCTAAATCAAAGGCATTGATAACCACCTCAGAAAAGCCCCGCTCTTTAAAATATGACAAGCCAATGGCCTTTCCTTCATCATGTTGCCACAGGTTGCTC
>JALZND010000065.1:2679-11940 GCA_030857845.1 Bacteroidota bacterium
GCCATAAGTTGCTTTTAAAAAATTCCTTGGCATAATTCAGGACAATATGAAGGCTTTCTTTTTCATTTTGTTCTTTTATCTGCTCGACCGACTGCTCTTCTTCCTGTACCTCGATCCCATATTTTTTTGCCAGATAAAGCATGGCCTCGACATAGCTCAGCCCTTCAAGGTCTATTAAAAACTGTATTGCATCACCTGACTTTCCACAGCCAAAGCATTTGTAGAAACCTTTGGCAGGGGCGACAGAAAAGGAAGGGCTTTTTTCATGATGAAAGGGACAGCAAGCCCATAGATTTTGGCCTTTCCTCCTTAAGGAAACAAAATCCGAAACCACGTCTTCAATTTCTAGGCGGTCCTGGATTTGGGAAATGGTTTCTTGGTTAATTTTCAAGTATAAAGGGGTTTATTATAAATTTCAAAGAGCCCTATATGGAGCTTTGGTAGTGAAATACCATCGGAATATGATACAAATATACGGAAGGAAACTATTTACCAGCAAAAACAACTAATTTTAAAATATTTTTGTTCTGAAACTTAGCCAATAACACTAACTTGCACCTTTAATGCATTTGCAAAAAATTCAGCAATTATGTCAATAACGAAAGATCAAGTAATTAAAGCTTTAAGCACGGTAGAAGACCCTGACCTGAAGAGAGATCTGGTAAGCTTAAACATGATAAAAGATCTGCATATTGAGAGCTCGACAGTTTCTTTTACTGTAGTGTTGACAACACCGGCATGTCCATTAAAAGAACTGATCAAAAAATCGTGCATAGAAGCCATTCATGGACAAGTAGGGGCTGCTTTGGTTATCAATATAAATATGACCTCAGAGGTTACATCCACCAGGGGAAAAGCACAATTGCTTCCACAGGTAAAAAATATAATAGCAATAGCTTCTGGCAAAGGTGGCGTGGGAAAATCTACTGTTACAGCAAACCTTGCTGTAGCACTGGCGAGGGCAGGCGCCAAAGTTGGTTTGATTGATGCGGATATATTTGGGCCATCAATCCCCACCATGTTCAATTGTGAAAATGAACAACCTACCATTATCCAAAAAGATGGGAAAAATTTAATTGTACCTTTATTGCAATATGGGGTAAAATTAATATCCATTGGCTTTTTGTCCTCACCAGAAGAAGCAATTGTATGGAGGGGGCCAATGGCCAGCTCTGCCCTTCGCCAGTTTTTGGGTGATACGGAATGGGGCGAACTAGACTATCTTTTGATAGACCTTCCTCCTGGCACAAGCGACATCCACCTAACTTTGGTACAATCTGTACCTGTTACAGGGGCGGTAATAGTAACTACACCACAAAAAGTGGCCCTTGCGGATGCCAAAAAGGGTCTACTCATGTTTAAACAACCCCAAATCAACGTACCTGTGCTAGGAGTTGTGGAAAATATGGCGTATTTTTCTCCTCTGGAATTGCCCAACCATAAATATTATATTTTTGGAGAGGGAGGGGGTTCCAGATTGGCAGAAAAATACAATGTTCCATTTTTGGGGCAAATACCTATTGTACAAGGTATCCGCGAAAGCGGTGATGCAGGGTTTCCTGCAGTACTAAAAAACGATATAACCGCTGAAGCATTTACCACCCTAGCAGAAACACTTGCCCGGCATATTGCAATCAGAAATGCAAATTTAGAAAAAACAACAAAAGTAGAAATTAACGTTTAAGTATTAGATATGGAAAGTACAGTAATAAATGCTGCAACATGGTCAAAAATTGAAAAAGCATTAGACAGCATCAGGCCATATATGGAAGCTGACGGAGGCAATGTAAAATTACTTGATATCAGTGATGAAATGGTTGTAACACTTGAATTATTGGGTGCTTGTGGTTTATGCCCAATGTCAACAATGACTTTAAAAGCTGGCGTTGAAGATGCTATCAAAAGGGCTGTTCCTGAAGTGATATCAGTCCGTGCAGTAAACATAACCAAGCCAGGAGATCCGGGTGCTCAGCTACCCGACAATTTAATTTAGTAAAGCAATGTACTTATGGGCCACCTGCAATTCAGGCAAGAGCTGATCGTTTATCTTTGGTACTTATAGATGATAATTTTTCAATTGAATTGTTTTTTCAGGTGTTTTTCATTCTTAGTTATTTTTGTTTCTTCCCATCAGCTTTTTGCTCAAGAAAAATGTGGAACAGTAATTTATCAGCAATCACAAACAAGTCAATTCCTGAAACAAGAAAATAGATTTGAAGCATTCATAAAGCGAAATGCAAAATCAAAATCATTCAATCAGCTACTCAGGACACAGGAAAACGTTTATCAAATCCCTGTTGTGGTTCATATCATACATAATGGGGAAAATGTCGGTGTTGGCCTAAACCTGCAAGAAGAACGTATATTGTCACAGATAAATACCCTTAATGAAGATTACAGGAGGCAAAACGCCGACACTATTCTTACCCCACCTCAGTATTTTAATGTAGCCACAGATACAGAAATTGAATTTATTCTTGCCAAAACCAGCCCTGAAGGCCTTCCTACAAATGGTATTGTGAGGGTCCAGGGAAGTAAGTCTGAATGGCAAATTACCGATGATAATACATTAAAATCCGAAAGCTATTGGCCTGCTGAAGATTATCTGAATATTTGGGTTACTGATTTGGGAGGAGATTTGCTTGGCTATTCACAATTTCCTGTTTCCGATTTGGATGGCCTGGAATTTTCTTCAAACAATCGATTGACTGACGGGGTAGTTATTGATCACTTATATTTTGGTGACAATCCTAACATAACGCCCAGAAGTGTAGGCAGGACAACTACGCATGAAATAGGCCATTATTTAGGGCTAAGGCATGTCTGGGGCGACAGTGGTTGCGATAAAGATGACTTTTGTGATGATACCCCAAATGCACGTTCGCCAAATTATTCATGCAACCGGGAAAGTTCATCATGTGGCTCCAGGGACATGTTCGAAAACTTTATGGACTATACCAACGACCATTGCATGAACCTATTTACTATTTGCCAGAAAAACAGGATGAGGATTGTATTGGAAAATAGCCCCAGGAGGAGCAGCCTGCTTGTTTCACCAGGACTGCAAGAGCCTTCCCTTGTAGATAATGATGCTGCTATAAGCAGCATTGTTTCGCCTAATATAAGTTCTTGTGTATCTATCATTGTACCAGAAATTAAAATTCTCAATGCAGGTAATAATGACATCGAAGAAGTTCTGCTGGGCTTATATTATGACAACAACCTGAACCAAACATTGAATGCAGATTTGAAACTAAGAACTAATGAAAGTCAGATTATTGCATTTTCACCTGTGGAATTCGTCTCAAAGGGGCCACATACCTTCAGGTTTGAGATAATTCAGGTAAATGGTGGACCTGATGAAAACCCTTTGAACAATATTTTAGAGAGGGATTTTTATATCAGGACAGAGGGTGTTCTACCCCTATTGACAAATTTTGAATCTTTTCCTGAAGATTGGCTGGTTTTAAACCCTGACAAAAGAATAGGCTGGGACATCGCTAACGTTCCTTTTTCAAATAACCCTGCGGCTGTGCTGCCATTTTATGAGTATGACAGAGGGATCACGCAGCTAGATTATTTATTGAGCCCATCTTTTGACCTTAGGGAAATTGTGGAAATCTCATTAAGTTTTAAGGTAGCATATGCTATATTCCCAGAAGTAGAAGAGGACGGGTTGATCGTAGTGGTTTCAAAAGATTGTGGTAATACATTCCCAAACGTAGATGTACTTTACAGGAAAAATGGATTGGACCTGGCTACAGCACCACCATCCGAAACTTCATTTGTACCATCCTCAATATATGATTGGAGGCAAGAAACAATTGATCTTTCGGCTTATATTGGTGACCCTAATATCCAAATTGCCTTTATAGGCCAAAATGGACATGGAAATAACCTTTATATTGATGATGTAGAAATAATTATAAAAAGAAGGGAAGATTTTGACATTAAACTTCTTTCAGTAAAAAGTCCTTCCATAGTAAGCTGCGAAAACAATCCAATACCGCAGGTTGAAATTCAAAATGATGGACGCATTCCTCTTAATGGTTTTAGTATTTCTTCAAGTTTAAATAATAACCCGCTTCCTGCTTATCAATATACCGGTACAACATTGGCTCCCGGGCAATCTACCATCATAAACCTGCCGGCATTAGACCTCGAGAATGGCAATTATAATTATAGTATAGTTCTAGAAGCACCAAACGGCCAGGAAGATGAAAACCCCGAAGATAATGCCATAAACCTAAATTTTGTAGTTAATAACAATAAAGATATTTTGCCTCTCCGGGAGACCTTCAACAATCTCCAATCCCTGAACCAAAGTGCCTGGTCTGTAGCCAATCTTGATAATTTACAAACTTGGGAACTGTTTCAAAGAAGTGAGTCCAATCAATCCCAAGCTGTATATATGAGAAATTTCACTTATAGTGCTACAGGGCAACAAGATTGGCTGGTGAGCCCCATTTTTGACATGAACCAGCTTCAAGAAGCAAGTATGTTTTTTTTGCTCTCCCATGCATATCATAGAAATTATCCGGATGCCCTCGAGGTCCGAGTTTCAACAGATTGCGGAACTACATATCCATATCTGGTTTATCAGAAATCAGGGGAAGGGCTTTCAACTTTTTCTAGTGAAAATGAATGGTTTATAAACCCAAATACAACCTACCGGAGGGAATATATTGATTTGTCGCAGTTTACCGGACAAGAAAACGTTAGGGTGGCTTTTGTTGCAACAACGGGCAATGGAAACAACCTATTTATCGATGAGATTGAATTCTTTGTTTCTGCCGACCCCGAACCAATAATAACCCCTTACAATAGTTTCCTTCTTTTTCCTAACCCTACTTCCGATATTATTAACGCGACATTTAATCTAGAGCAAAGGCAAGATGTCACACTTCTACTGATTGATAATTTAGGAAGAAAAGTTTCTGAAGCCATATTGCCCAACACGCTAAATCAAACCATTGAATTTGACATGACAGGAAAGGCAGCGGGTGTATATTTTTTAAAATTTCAAGGTGCTCAATTTAATAATACAAAAAAGTTTATTTTTAAATAAAGCCCATTCATTAAAACCATTGGTAGCAATATTCGGTTTTATACTATTAAACAATTTAAAATTTTTTAAGCTATGGACAACCAAAATGTAAATCAAACATTAGAAGAACTAATAGAAGTAAACAAAGAAGGAATTAAAGTATATAGGGATGCATCAGGGAAAATCGTACATCCTGACCTTAAAACTATATTATATAGGCTTTCACAGCAGCGGGCATTATTTGAGGCGGAGCTGAAAGACGATATGAGGGACATGGGCGGTGACCCTGATAATATTACCGAAGATTTAAAAACTTCTCTAAGGGATATTTGGCAAAATTTCAAGTCTGGCTTACATGGAGATGATACAGAAAAAATCATCGATGACATTAAAACAAATGAAAGTTCGACTATGAGAACTTATGAAAGTGCTTTGGCAAATGAGCTGCCAGCTTATATCAAAGAGAAGGTAGAACTACAATATAAGTTAATAAGAGGTGCTTATGACCAATTAGTAGAGTTTCAGCAAAATCCTAGTTAATGAATATTATAAAATCGGACCTTAATTTTTGGGGTCCGATTTTAAAAACACATCCTTCAATTAAAAAGCGTTGGCTACTAAAATATTGCCACAAAAGCTTTATCACTACCAAAGCTATAATAGCTCCAACTACTTCTCTTATAAATTCCCTCGTTTCGAAAGAAGGTGTAGATATAAAGAACCAAAAATTAAATTTTCAGGTTAATTATAATTAAGAAAACTATAATTTTAAAACATTTATAGTATAAGTAGGTGGATTTGTATATTTATAAAATTCCCAAAAGATTTTTCAGTTATATTTATGCCATAATGAAAATTGTATATCAAGCATATATATCAAAATAAAAATACCAATATTATATTTTGTGCATGATAATTGATTAATCCCAAACGTTAATAATTAAATCGGCAATAAAAAATAGAAATTGTTGCCAAAAACCTGAATAACCTTTAAAATGAAAAGAATAATTGTATTTTTACTTCCCTACTTCATCGTAACAAACCTGCTGGCATGCGATACATCAACAAACGATACTTTTGCTGGTGATACCACTAATGTTGTAATGCCTGCAAAAAATGAAGCGAAGATAGGGATGCTGGTTACGGAGATCCTAAACAAGCATCATTACAGAAAGGTACCATTGAATGATTCCCTTTCTTCTGTAATTTATGACAATTACATAAAAGCCTTGGATAACAATAAATTATATTTTACCTCCTCTGACATAAATAACTTCGAGCAGTATAGATATACATTTGATGAAGATTTGAAAAATGGAAACCTTGTTCCCACTTACTTTATATTCAATATCTTCAAAAGGAAGTTCCAGGAAAGAAGTGCATTCATCAACCAGTTGCTGGAGAAAGAATTCGATTTCAGCAAGGAAGAATCTTTTCAGACCAATAGGGATAAACTTCAATGGGCCAAAACAGAAGACGAACTAAATGATGCATGGAGGAAAACTGTTAAAAATCAAGCATTAAGCCTCAAATTATCTGGGAAGGAATGGGAAGAAACTTCAAAAATAATCCGTGACAGATATAAAAATTTAGGGAAATCTGTAAATCAGTTTACCAGTGAAGAGGTTTTGCAATTATTTTTAAATTCATTTGCTGCAGCCGTAGATCCTCATACAAGTTATTTTTCTCCAGCCTCAGCCGAAGATTTTAAAACTGGAATGAGCCTTTCCCTTGAAGGAATTGGAGCCCAGCTGCAAAGTGAGGGTGATTATACAAAAGTTGCTGATATTATTGCTGGGGGTCCCGCATTTAAAAGCAGCCTCTTGCACAAAAACGACAAAATCATAGGAGTTGCACAAGGTAAACAAGGCGAAATTGTGGATGTGGTAGGCTGGAGGCTTCCTGAAGTTGTAAAATTAATCAGAGGCCCCAAAAATACTACTGTCAGGTTACAGATCCTTGCTGCAGAAGGTGGTGCGGATGCATTGCCAATTGAAATTTCTTTGGTAAGGGACAAGATCAAACTTGAAGAAGCAGCGGCCAAAAAGAAAGTAATCAATATCAAACAAAACAATAAAGATTATAAGCTTGGGGTAATTTCAATACCTACATTTTACATGGATTTTGAAGGGGCCCAAAAAGGTGAAAAAGATTATAAAAGCACAACCCGCGATGTACGTAGAATTTTAGAAGAGCTAAAAGCTGAAAATGTTGATGGTGTACTCGTGGATTTGAGCTATAACGGTGGTGGTTCCCTTTCTGAGGCCATTGATCTTACCGGTTTATTTATTCCTTCAGGGCCTGTAGTGCAGATCAGGAACTCATCAGGGGCTATTGATGTGGGCAAAGACCAAGATCCAGGTGTAGTTTATGGTGGACCTTTGGCAGTAATTACCAATAGATTCAGTGCTTCTGCATCTGAAATATTTGCCGGGGCTATACAGGATTACAAAAGAGGTGTTATTATTGGTGAACAAACCTATGGCAAAGGTACTGTGCAAAATTTAATAGACCTTGACAGGTTTTTTTCTGATGACAATTTAAGGAACAATAGGACGGCAACTGCGGCTACCTTTGGAGGGCCCGGACAACTAAAGCTCACCATTGCAAAATTCTACAGGATCACCGGAAGCAGTACCCAACATAAAGGCGTGACTCCAGATATTGAATTGCCATCTGCCTTTAGTGCCGAACAATTTGGTGAAAGCTCACAGCCAGGCGCACTTCCATGGGATATGATTGCCCCTACCTCTTTTAAACCTATAGGCGCAATAAATGATAAGATTATAGCAAACCTGAAACAACAATATCAGCAACGGCTTAAAACTGCACCTGAATTGAAACAATTTGTTGAAGATGTAGAAGAAATCAAAAAATCACAGCAAGATAGCCTTGTATCTTTGCATTATGACACCAGGAAGAAAGCCCGTGAAGATGCGGAAAAGAAATCTTCCACCCGTATTAAATTAAGTGGCGGTATAGAATCACTTGATGAAGCAGAAGCAGCAAACAATACAGAAAAACCCGCTGAAGACCCTAAAAAAATTGATGACCCTTATTTAAGGGAGAGCCTGAAAATACTGGCAAATTTGATCAAATAGGATCAAATAGTTAACAGATTCCTTTAATTTGATTTTTATATTAAAAACAGAATCCCGATAAGGTATTATTAGGGTTCTGTTTTTATTTTACATCAACATATTAAACTCCTCAAAGGTTAAAATGGTACCATCAAGTGAGGAAAACACCCTTCCTGCCTGATCAAAGAGATCAGAATTTTCAGGCATGGTTAATCCTATAAGGGAACGGCTAGAAGCTTGATCGCTTATGCCGTTCCCTTCGTGACCTAATAGATTTGGTTGCTGCTTTTAAGGATAAAGGTGTTGAAATTGTGAACCTTAAAGATGGCATTAATACTGGAACGGCAACAGGCCGTTTCAGTATTAATGTATTCGTTTCCTTGGCAGAGTTTGAAAGGGAAATTATTCGGGAAAGAACAAAAACTGGTTTAGAAGCTGCAAAAGCAAGAGGCAGGAAGGGAGGTAGACCCTCTGGTTTAACAAAAGAAGCATTAGCAACAGCGAAAAAATGCAAAATTTCTTTCTGAAAGTGGGGAAAGAACAGTAAAGAAATTGCAGAAAGTTTAAAAATTAGCAGAACTACTTGTTACAGATATATTGATATTATAAGTAAAATATAAAAAGTATTATTATGGAACTTAAAGATTCTTATAAATACAGTAAATTAGATAATGAATTAGAAAATGGATATTCCTATTAATTCGTCTTTTGGAGTTTGAAGGATTTGCCACAACTTTCCAGGTTCAAGAAGAAAGTGAAAATATACTTAGCTATTTATGTAAAAATTAAAAGATGAAAGATTCAGTAGAAAAACTGGTTGAGCAGTATGAAAAATATAAGCTGTCGGAAGTAATAGATTATGACAAGTTTAACAGCTATGTTATTGTACACCATTCAAGCTCCATCGAAGGTTCTACATTGAGTGAAGTAGAAACAAGGTTGCTGCTAGAAGAAAACCTGACACCTAAAGGCAAACCGCTTGAACATACTTTAATGACTAAGGATCACTTCGCTGCATTGCAATTTATTCTTCAGGAAGCAAAACACAAAAGGCCGCTTACGCCTGACTTCATAAAAAAAATCAATGCTCATGTTATGAAATCTACCGGAGGGGTTTATAATACTGTATTTGGG
>JALZND010000066.1 GCA_030857845.1 Bacteroidota bacterium
GAAGAAGGCCATGAAGGACTTGCAAAATATGAAGGTTTATATGATGTTATGGCACTTTCTGGAGTGCATGTGCACTTGTATGGAAAAAAAATAACAAAACCCTTTAGGAAGATGGGCCACGTAACCATTACTGATAAAGATAGTGAAAGCCTGCAGCAAAAAGTGGATTTTATTAAAAACACCTTAAAGATAATAACATGAACATGAGCACTCCAGTTGTTGGCATTATAATGGGGAGTAATTCTGATTTACGCATAATGCAAGAAGCCGCAGATGTACTTAATGAGCTTAAGGTTCCATTCGAGATGACCATTGTTTCTGCCCATCGTACCCCGCTGCGTATGGTTGAGTACGCTACTTCTGCAAGATCAAAAGGTTTAAAGGTAATAATTGCCGGCGCAGGCGGCGCTGCACATCTTCCAGGAATGGTGGCATCGTTAACAACTTTGCCTGTAATTGGCGTACCAGTAAAATCATCCAATTCAATAGATGGCTGGGATTCCGTTCTCTCAATATTACAAATGCCAGGCGGAGTGCCAGTTGCCACGGTTGCTCTGGATGGCGCCAAAAATGCAGGCATCCTTGCCGCACAAATAATTGGTACTTTTGACAGCCATGTTGTTGAAAACCTTGAAAGATTTAAAGATGACTTAAGGCTTAAGGTTGAGGAAGCTGTTAAGTTTATGGAAAAAGGCACAAAATAAAGTCAACAATCCAAAGGGCAACACTTACTCCTTGATATAATTTGAGTATAACCTGATTATATCTAAATTCTTATTTCATTATTGAATCGTTCTATCTGGTCAGACTTACCAAAAACGTATAATATATCATCTTGCAATAGCTGGGTTTGAGCCTTGATATCATCAATCAAGAGGTCACCACGTTTTATTCCAACTATTGTAACACCAAATTTATTCCTGATATTGGAATCATTCAGTGTTCTTCCTACAATTGCATTTTTTGATTGCTGAACATTTAGTGTGGCTATTTGAACATCAGGCAATTCTAATTCAAAATTATTGGCCTTATCGCCGTTAGTTGATAGGCTTCGGAACATCTCATAATTATCGGCCCTAATATTCCTTACAAATTCTTCGATTTTATTTTTTGGTACCAAATATTTTGTTAAAACCCGTGTAAAAATCTCAATAGAGGTTTCAAACTCTTCAGGAATCACTTCATCCGCTCCCAATTGATAATTCAATTCCATTTCTGACACAAAGCGTGTCCTTACAATGATATATATACGAGAGCTAAATTCCCTTATGTTTGCGATGATCCTTTTGGTAGCTACAGGGTCAGAAATAGCAATTACTACTACTCTGGCCTTTTGGATATTTATGTGGGCTAGTATACCACTTTGTATGGCATCGCCATAAATTATAGGTTCGCCTTTTGCTCTTTCCTGCCGTACAGTTTGTGCATTCAACTCCAGGATTACATAAGGTATGTGCGCATTTTTTGCCGCGTAGGCAACATTTTTCCCATTAATGCCATAACCTATAATGACGATATGGTCGTTATATTCTTTTTTCTCTTCAAAACCGGCCAATCGCGCGTTAACTTTTGTTGGGTCAAGTTGAGTTTTGTTCCTGACAACCAATTTTACTATCATCCTGCTGATGCTGTGATAATGATTAAGGACAAAAGGTGTAATAGCCATGGTCACCAAAGAGACTGACAGAAAATATTGATTGGTAATTTCATCTAATAATCCTGCCTGTATTCCTGAAATGGAGAGGATAAAAGCAAATTCACCCACCTGAAACAATGATAAGCCCACAAGGGCCACCGTCCTAGCAGGAAAACCAAGAAGAATTGTGGCTATACCAGCAATAAGGCCTTTTATAATGAGTGTGACGATTACCAAGAGCAAAACTATGGCAAGATGATTTACAAGGAAATGTAAATCAAGGAGCATCCCAATAGAAACAAAAAAGAAACTGGTAAAAATCTCATGGAATGGGAGGATGTGACTTGTAGCCTGATGGCTATATTCTGATTCAGAGATTATCAAACCTGCCATGAAAGCTCCCAAAGCAAGGGAGAGCCCTATACTGGAAGTTAACCAGGCTACTGCAAAACAAATTACTACAATTGAAAGTATGAATAATTCATTGCTTTTGGTTTGTGCAATACTGTACAAGAGCCTGGGCACAACAAACCTGGCACTGACATAAACCACTATCAAAACAACTATCCCCTTAACAGCCAGGAGCAACAAAGAAAAAGCAAGGTTATCAGTTTCACCTGCTATCATTGGCGTGAAAAGCATCATTGGGACAACAATGATATCCTGAAAAATTAATATAGCCAGTATTGCTTTTCCATGGGGGCTGTTAATTTCTGCTTTTTCCTGAAGAAGCTTTAAAACAATAGCTGTGCTGCTCAATGAAAATAAAAATCCGATAAACACAGCTTCATTCCAGGAATAACCAAAAAACGAAGATAATCCCGCTACCACAAGTATAGTAAGTACTACCTGGGTTGTACCCCCAATCAGTACTGTTCTTTTAATAGCCACCAGGCTTTTTAAGGAGAATTCCATCCCAATGATGAACAACAGCATTATTACTCCAATTTCTGCTAAAATTTCTACTTCATGTGTCGCGGTGACGAGGCTTAAACCATAAGGGCCCGCAATTATTCCAGTTAGTAAAAAACCGAGAACAGTAGGCAGTTTGATTTTTTGAAAAATCAAAATTACAGCAACTGCCAATCCCAGTATAATTACAATATCTGATAAAAGTGGTATTTCCATTTAAAAAATTTAATATAGCCATAAATGACCAAACCCTACAAAGTTATTATTTATAAGGAATATAAGCAGACATAAAAAAATAAATAAAATAAAAAGATTGCTTGCTAATATTCTTTACCCAAAGAGGATTAAAGTTTGAATTCGGTTTTGGGCCAAATAAGGGAAATTAAAATCGAAAAGCCAATGGAGCAAATAATAAAGCTAAATGAAATATAAACCGGAATGTCTATATTGATAAATTCCAAGAGCATTTTAGCGCCAATAAAGATGAGGATAAAAGAAAGCCCTTTTTGCAATAGATAAAATTTATCAATAACGCTGGCCATCAAAAAAAACATTGCCCTGAGGCCCATTACAGCAAAAATATTGGAGGTATAAAGGATAAATTCACTTTGAGAAATTGCAAACACAGCCGGAATAGAATCAAGCGCAAAAATTAAATCTGTTGATTCAATAAGTACTATAACTAGGAATAATGGCGTAAAATAAATTTTTCTATTTCTTTTAAAGATAAACTGACCGTTAAAATTACTTCTTGTTATTTTTAAATATTTCCTGGCAAATTTAATTACAGGGCTATCTTCAGGATTAAATTCATCGTCTTCTTTAATCAGTAATAGTTTTATGCCAGAATACATCAGAAAAGCACCAAAAATGTAGAGGATCCAATGAAATTGGTTGATCAGGAATACACCGGTAAAAATAAATACAGCCCGAAAAACAATCGCTCCTAATATTCCCCAGAAGAGGATTTTATGATAATATTTTTCTTCTATTTTAAAGTATCTTAATATTAAAATAATAACAAAAATGTTGTCAATGGAGAGGGCTTTTTCTGTTAAGTAAGCTGAAAAGAATTCTAATGATGGTTGTGTGCCACCTCCATAATATAATATGGAAAGCCCAAAAAGCACAGAAATAGCAATCCAGAACAAAGATTGACTAAAGGCAGACCCTGTAGAAATTTTTTTAGGGACTTTATGAAGCAATCCAAGGTCTACAATTAAAAATCCGATTATAATAATCCCGAAGGCAGCATAGAGTAACAGCTTGGAATCAAGATCTAATAAATTCAAGAACATATAATATTCAATATATAATCGGGATCGGGTATTTTTATTAGGTTTTTTTATCGAATATAAAGGGTTTGAAATTCATAAAACCAGTGAAATTTCAACTTTTATTACATATTGATCGTAAATGTTTGTTTCTACACAAAAAGGCCTTCAACCGATAAATATCTTTCTCCGGTATCATAAGAAAATGTTAGGATTTTAGATCCATGTGGTATTTGTGGAGATAATTTTGCAATTGCAGCAAACGAAGCACCTGAAGAAATGCCAACAAAGATTCCTTCTTCCCTTGCTGCACGCTGGGCAAAGAAAAACGCCTCTTCTTGTGTCACCTGAATGGTGCCGTCGATGATGGAAGTGTCAAGTATAGATGGTATAAAACCTGCACCAATACCTTGTATGGGATGTGGACCGGGTTTTCCGCCACTTAATACAGATGAAAGTGAGGGTTCGACCGCATAGGTTTTTGTTTTTGGAAAATGTTTTTTCAAAATCTTATCAACCCCAGTAATATGTCCCCCTGTCCCAACACCTGAAATTATGTAATCAAAACCTTGCGGATAATCTTTAAGTATTTCTAAGGCCGTATTTTCCATATGTGCCCTAACATTAGCAATATTGTCAAATTGCATTGGCATCCAAGCATTTGGATTTTGCGCTACAATCTCATGTGCCTTGGCAATTGCACCAGGAATGCCTTTTTCCCTGGGTGTAAGCTCCAGTTGCGCCCCATAAGCTTTCATGAGCCTTCTTCTTTCCAAAGACATAGATTCAGGCATGACAAGGATTAACTTATAACCTTTCACGGCAGCTACCATAGCCAAGCCAACACCTGTATTTCCGGAAGTTGGTTCTATAATAATGCTATCAGGATGTAAAATTCCTTTTTCCTCGGCATCCACTATCATCGCAAGTGCAATCCTATCTTTAATACTCCCACCAGGATTATGGTTTTCTAGCTTTGAATATACTTCTATATGACTGCTAAATAGTTTGTTGATCCTTACCAATGGAGTGTTGCCTATTGTTTCCAGAATATTTCCTGCCAGCATAATATAAACTTCGTTTAGATGTTTTTTTTAAATTGAAAAATTGATAATCCCTGAAGGGTCTTCAGCGGTTCGAACCTGGACCTGTGGATTGTGATAAACTTTTGAATATACAGGTACACTTTCGGTAAGCCATACATTACCTCCAATAGTGCTGTGACTCCCAATCACAGTATTGCCACCAAGAATAGTAGCACCGGCATAAATTACAACATGGTCTTCAATAGTCGGGTGCCTCTTGATTTTTGCCATTCCTTTTTCTACACTTAGTGCACCAAGGGTCACCCCCTGGTAAAGCTTTACGTGCTTTCCAATAATTGTTGTTTCACCAATGACGATACCGGTGCCATGATCAATAAAAAAATCTTCGCCTATTTCAGCACCTGGATGTATGTCGACCCCGGTTTTGCTATGGGCAAACTCTGTAAGGAAGCGGGGCAGGTAAGGTACTTGAAGCTTATATAATGCATGGGCAATCCTGTATATTGAAATTGCGAAAAACCCCGGATAGGTACTGATTACAAGGTCAAGATTAGTAGCAGCAGGGTCACCTTCTGCAATAGCTTGAGCATCTTTATATAATAATTCAGTAATTTGTTCCAGTTGGCCCATGAAGTTATAAACCATTTTTTGAGGGTCTCCCGGAAGATCATCTTTCATTTTAGTAAAAATGGAAATCAAATCATTTTGTATGGAATTATAATAAACCTCAATTTCTGTGGTATTTTTAAAATCCTGTGCCGACACCTGTGGGAATATTAACTGTAGGATATTGTCTGCAAAAGAACAAATAGCTTTTTTTGAAGGAATATTTATTTCCTTTTTATGAAGGCTTAAAAGATGGTTAAAAAATTTTTCCTGCATTGTATAAAATTAAATAATTTTGCTTAACAGCCAGCGAAGTTAATAATTATTACCAAGAAAGGATTTTTTAAAACATATTAAAGATGCTGTTGTGCTTTAAAAATTATTTGCGGATTTTTTGAATAAAAATCTAGGATTAAACCTGCCTTGTTATATATTTTCCGTTTAATTACTATATAAATTTTATTCAAATCTTTTTTGAACTAATTCATTATCTGAACATTACTGTTTAAGGTAAGTTTTTGTTATATACTTTTTGTAGGAAGTCTTTAAAAAATAAAATATGATTGATATGATTATTTACGGAATTGCATATGTGCTAATGGTTTATTTTATGGTGATCCTCATGAAGAAAAAAGTGAAGAACCAAACTGATGATGACGACAAAGACGGAGGGATAGGGGTAATGGATATACCAGATATTGATTTGCCACCAGGGATATCATTACCAGACGGTGGACCGGACAAAAAGACCAGTAAAGAAGTTTTGGAAGAAGCCTATGCTTAATGTTTTAATTGCATGAATTACAAGTGCCTTGTACCAACAAATTTGTTTCTATGGCTTTATAGCCTGAGGGCAAGGTTATGGCAGGTACTTCAACATTGTCGAGGCAGTTGGTCATGCCGCATTTTAAACATTTAAAATGTACATGCTCATGGTTATGGTCTTCCATAGTGCAAGAATCTTTGCAAAGTGCATATTTTGCACTGCCACTATCATCAAGTACTTTATGGAGAATTCCTTTATCTAAAAAAGTTTTTAAGGTACGATAAACTGTAACTCGATCATGGGATTCACTTAACGTATGTTCAATATCAGAATGGGATAAAGCATGAACCTTCTCCATAAATAATGAAAGTATTTCGGTCCTACATGAAGTAGTCCTTAAATCAAACTCCTTAAGCAAATCTTTAGTCTGGATATTCATTTAATTTTTTAGGTAAAACAGCGGTTTTAAATATAATCTTCCTTTTATATTAGAATAGCCAATAATCAAAATTATAAAGTATATGGCTTCATCAGTTTAATTAATAATTTTTTAATTCAATATAAGCATTTTAGGCTATATCGCAATAAAAAAAATCAGGAAGTTAAACCAGGCACCAATAGTAAAATCAAGCGGTTTTACAATTTGAGAAAAAAATAGGATTTGAACAGCAGGATTGAAATGAATTGGTGGTGCTTATTTTTTTGATTTAAAGCTGTTTTTTATAAGAAAGAAAAGCTTCTTTTCTTTGTTCCAGAAAAAATGGAACTGTCCAAATAATGAACCATAAAATAAAAGCAATCCTTGGTAGGCAGGAAAAACAAACAAAATATATACAAAACTTTTAAGCCAAACTGAGGTGGCCTCGTTAAAGCCAATGATTTCAAATAATGACTTTCTCAAGAATACAACTGTAGTTCCTGTTATTGCAAACACCAGGATTACCATTACAACTTGAAAAAAGTTTTCCAATCCCCATTTTGCTTTTAATTTATATAAAAAGCTTTTAGAAACTTCCGCTTCTGTGTACTCATGGTTTGGCTTTGTTTGATGTGTCATCATAAAATATTTCCTATTAGAAAAATAGATTAAGTTGCAATGTATTACTTTTATAGCTGCAATGCTAAAATTATTGTAAAATATGCTACTTAAAGAAGTATATTAATAATGTCAAAATTATTATTTTATTATTTTGGGCAGTCTAAAAAAACTTTGAATGCATAATTATAAAAATATTTGTTTAGATATCAATGGATTAGGGGAAACTATAAAACCTTCCATTCTGGGGTTGATCACATTATTAAAGGTTCAAAAAATATTTTTTTATCATTTTGAATTGAAAAACGAAGAAGAAAATGATAATGCCATTTTAATTGAAGGAGAAAAAACAAATTGTAAAGAAAAGCTTAAAGCTTTGATAAAAAATAACTCCATAAAAGGCATTAGCATCCATCCGGAAGTAATGGAGCTGAATGATGATTTTGTACGTTCCTTATTAAAAGCATTAATGAAGTTTGATATTGATATTTTATGTTTTGAATTTGATAATGGATCAGCCAAGAGGGAGGAAATAATTAAAATAGCAAAAAATGCGTATTGTACCGTCATAACCTTACCTGTAGGTGGGCCGGTTGTACCTATAAAAAGAATATTGTTGCCCATTGATTTTTCGGAATATTCAAGAAAAGCTGTGGAGTTTGTTTTTGAGTTATCGAATACCTCCAATATTTCTATTATTGTAAATCATGTTTATTGTGTTCCTGCAGGGTATCATGCCACAGGGAAAAGCTATGAAGAATCTGCTTCAATCATAAAGCAAGGGGCAAAAAAAGATTGCCAAAAATTTTTAAAGGAATATGAAATCCAAAATTCCCCCATTACCTATTCCTGTATACTGGATGACGATAAGGACCCAACTGATAAAATATATAAAGATGCTGTAGATAATGAAATTGACCTCATTATTATTGGTTCAAAAGGTAAAACAAATTCAGTTGAAATATTGACAGGGAGCACCGCATTTGGGCTATTAATGTATAATCAAAAGGTCTCTATGTTGATAATGAAGCATAAAATGGCAAACTATGACCTGGCTGAAGAAGTACTTAAATAGGGGTCAGTAAGAAATCTTAGCCACAATTTTGTAATTGATAGTATCTTTTAAAATCATTTTCTGCTGTCCTATTATAAGATAATCAGAAAGTATAGGCCCTCCCTGATTATCTTCTTTGAAATTCATTTGTATGCTTCTTCTGGTCTTGTACAATAAGTTCTTTTCTTTAAATACAGATTCAATCGAAGCTAATTTTTCCTTTTCATACAGCAATTTCAAATATTCTATTTGAACTTCCTTAGGGTTGATGGCATGGTACCAAACGGTTCTTGCATTGCCTTCTATGGTTTCTTCCTTATCATAATTTCCTATTAATCGGGGTTTATTGATGTCAGCTTCCAAAAAAATCTTAATCTCAGAAGCCCATCCGGCACTGTCCAGTTTTTTTATTATTTTTTCATCTACCCCGTTCATAGAAGCTATTTTTTCGATTTGCGGATTGGTTCGGTTTAGTGCCTGCACTTGTTGAGACACTAGGTTTTCCATATCAAAATATTCAATATGCTTTCTTCCTTTATCCACATTGCAGGATAAAGAGAATATGGTTATAAAAAATAATAAACTAAAAAACTTCCTATTCACTTCAATATTTAAATAGTACGGTCCCTGTCATTTCTTGGGGGATAGGGATGTTCATCAATGTTAGAATAGTGGGAGCAAGATCGCCCAATTTCCCATTTGATAGTACGGGCTTAAAAAGGTTATCGACTAAAATACATGGAACAAGGTTAGTTGTATGAGCCGTATTGGGCGTCCCATCTTCATTGATCATACAATCGGAATTACCATGGTCGGCTATAATTATACAAGTATAGTTGTTCTGCAAAGCTTCTTCTACAACTTTTTTGGTGCAATCATCCACTACTTCACAAGCTTTTACAGCTGCCTGAAAATCCCCTGAGTGCCCTACCATGTCTGCATTTGCAAAGTTCATGCACACAAAGTCTACTTCTTGTTTTCTTATTTCTGGTACAATTAAATCTGTTAAACCATAGGCACTCATTTCGGGCATGAGGTCATAGGTAGCAACTTTTGGTGAGGGGCACATCAACCTGTGTTCACCAGCAAATATGGTTTCGCGGCCTCCGGAAAAAAAGAAGGTAACATGGGGGTATTTTTCTGTTTCGGCAATTCGTATTTGTGATTTTTCCGCTCTACTGATTGCTTCACCTAAGGTATTTTCCAGGTTATCTTTTTCAAAAATTGGCTTTACCCTTAAAAATGTATTGTCATAGTTGGTTAGAGTCACATAATGTATGTCTAGGATATGCATATCATATTCTGGCATAATCTTTTGAGTAAGCACCTGGGTGATCTGCCTTCCCCTATCTGTACGGAAATTAAAACATATCACAACATCGTCCTTTTCTATATTCCCCACTGGGTTCCCCATTAAATCCACATTTATGATTGGTAGTATAAATTCATCGGTAATATTGTTTTCATATGACTTTTTAACTTCCGCAATTACATCATTTGTTTTAATGCCAATACCTTTTACCATGGCATCGTAAGCCAATTTTACCCGCTCCCACCTATTGTCCCTGTCCATGGCATAATACCTTCCTGTAACCGAAGCTACCTTTCCAGTAGTAATTAATAAATGGTTTTGAAGATCATTTAAATACCCAATCCCACCTTTGGGGTCTGTATCCCTACCATCGGTAAAGGCATGGATGAATAAGTCCTTCAAGCCAAAATTGGCTGCTATTGTACAAAATCCTTTTAAATGTTCGATATGTGAATGTACCCCCCCATCGCTCAGCAAGCCCTTTAAGTGAACTTTCTTACTGTTCCGGAGGGCATATTGGTATGCTTCTATTAATACAGGGTTTGTGTCTAAAGTTTTCTCTTTAATGGCTTGGTTTACGCGCACGAGGTCTTGGTATACAACCCTACCGGCACCAATATTCATATGGCCTACTTCAGAATTTCCCATCTGGCCTTCAGGAAGCCCTACTGCCAGCCCAGAAGCCTCAAGGGTACTGTTTGGATATTTTTTAAAGAGTGAATCGATAAAAGGAGTGTTGGCTTTATGGATTGCAGAAACCTCAGGATTGGTGCCTAATCCCCAGCCATCAAGTATTATTAAGATAACTTTTTTATTCATTTGTACTTTTAATTTTTTTTAATGAAAAATTTGCCGATTATTAGCTTATCTATTTTTGCACCTTTGGCATTCAATTTAATTTTGTAAGTTTATGATTAAGCCCACGTGCAAAAATATAGTTTATATATAAATATTACCTCACATCAAAAATTATAAATTTCTTTAGTAGATTCAAACTTACTAAAGATGGCACATTTGGCATCATTTTCGTTTGCTTGTTCTGAAAGATTAATATTTTCAAAATGAAGATTAATAAAGTTGCTAAAATATACCTTATAATTATATTCTCCTTTTTATTTTTAAATATTTCTGCACATGCACAAAGTGATGTGATCAGCAATGTTAAAACTGCCATGAAATCAGGAAGTTCTAAAGAGCTGTCGAAATACTTTAATGATATGGTAGAATTAAATATTAATGGAACAAAAACAAGCTATAGCAAGACGCAGGCTGAATTTGTGATGAAAGATTTTTTTAAAAACCATCCCGCTTCAGATTTCCAATATGTGCACCAAGGTGCATCAAAGGAAGGAATAAAATATGCTATAGGAAAATATACTTATAATGACGGTTCTTTCCGGGTCTTGGTATTAATAAAGCAAATCAAAGGCAATTATCTGGTTGATTTAATAGATTTCAGCAAAGAATAAAAGTTGATTTTTCAATTTGTGTTTTATTTTACCCACGTACAACCCACTTTAAGATTTAAATTTTTAGTCCCTTCTATCTGACTTCTATCTGATTAAATTCTTAAAATCAAATTTATGGATAATAACTATAGCTGTTTCATTTTTATTCGTTTCTTGTTCCGGGACGAAAGGAAATAACGATGAACAAGATGAAATGACTGAAATGCAAGATGACATGAAAGCAAGAATAATAGAATGGATCATGAAAATATGACAGGCAAAAGCCATCAGGAATTGTAGTAACCAGTAGAGGTTGCCACATTTGAGAACGTGCAGCTGTAAAGCTGCATATTAATGAACTTTTGAGCCATTATTTGACGTTAAAAATGCTTTAACAAAAGACAGGCCTAAAGAAGCCACAACTGCTGTCCAGGAAATAGTGAAGGAGCTAACGCAGTTTAATGCATCAGCAATGGAGCAGGAGCAAAGCGCATTTTACAAGATATCTGGCTTATTAAATCAAAGAGAAAAAAACCCTTATTTTGGGGATAAAATACTTTAATGTGGAAGTAACAGGTTAATCCTGGTTTAAAACTTCTGCCTGCATTTCAACTTTAAATAGCAGTGATGATTTAAAATCTTTTTCAATATTTTTTAACCGAATTGGGGCAAGCTTCTGAAGAAATTCTCCTTTAAAGCCATTCCACATTATCAGGTCCTCATGGGAAAAGCCCGTTTCTTTAGAC